>NZ_JCAFUL010000009.1:0-227623 GCF_059371315.1 Stenotrophomonas sp. YJH_SMC_8
CTAAACGGCGTCAAACGGGCATTTTTATGGTGGTTCATCCGGGCTCTTTGGGGGCTGGACAGGTGTGGTAACCACCATTTTCCAAAGATGTCCCGGATGAACAACCTACCGAGAGATCACAACTAACAGTCGACTCTACCCTCGCACGGTGGGGTGCCGGCCGGCGGCCGGCACTACCCATCTCCTTAGAAGGAGTCGGCAAAGGCATCTGTCGGATGTATGGGGACGGGGTTGGGCGGAGATGGCTCGAAGGAGACGGCTCGGTAGAGTCGACTGCCAGTCGACTTTTGGCGCGCAGCGCGGGGTTTTCGGCTTCCTGCCAAGAGCAGTCGACTAACAGTCAACTCTACCCTCGCACGGTGGGGTGCCGGCCTGCGGCCGGCACTGCCCATCTCCTCAGAACCGGTCGGCAAACGCATCCGTGGCCCGTACCAGCGCATCGACCGTGGCCGGCTCGTTCGCGCTGTGCCCGGAGGTCACCATTTCCAGCCGGGCTTCCGGCCAGGCCTTGGCCAGGTCCCAGGCACTGCGCGGCGGGCAGATGATGTCGTAGCGGCCCTGCACGATCACGCCCGGGAGGTGACGGATGCGATCGATATCGCGCAGCAGCTGGTCCGGCTCCAGGAAGATGCCGTTGCGGAAGTAATGTGCTTCGATGCGGGCCTTCGCCAGCGTGTCCAGCGGATCATCCGTGGATTCGGCATCCACGTCGTGCTGCAGGGTGGCGGCATTGTCCTCCCAACCCAGCCAGGCCTGTGCCGCTTCGATGCGGGTCGCCTCGTCCGCGCCATCCATGCGGGTCCAGTATGCCGCAATCATGTCGCCCCGCTCGGCTTCCGGAATGTAGGCCTCATAACGATCCCAGCGCTCCGGGAAGATCCAGCGCGCGCCCCCGTTGCCTTCGGCAAACCAGCGGTTCTCGATCTCGCGGCCGAGGAACACGCCACGTACGATCAGGCCGGTAGCGCGTTCCGGATGCGCCTGCGCATAGGCCAGCGACAGGGTCGAGCCCCAGGAGCCGCCATAGACCAGCCAGCGTTCGATGCCCAGGTGTTCTCGCACCTTTTCGATGTCGGCCACCAGGTGCTGCGTGGTGTTGTCGCGCAGTTCACCGAAAGGCGTTGAGCGACCGCTGCCGCGCTGGTCGATCAACACGATGCGGTAGCGCGCCGGGTCGAAGAAGCGGCGATGGGTCGATGAAATGCCTGCACCTGGGCCACCATGCAGGTACACCACCGGAATGCCCTCCGGCGTGCCGCACTCTTCGATGTGCAGCGTGTGCAGATCGCTCACCGGCAGGGTGAACTCGCGGTACGGCTCGATGGTGGGGTACAGGGTGCGCATGGCAGGTGCCTCACAAGCAGGGGCGGCCAGCATAGCGCCCTGCGCCGGCCGAGGCAGGGGGTGTCACGTGCAGGATGCTGGAAATGGGCTTGCCGATGCGCATAAGCTCCCGGGATGCACGAGACCACGACAAGGACGTCCACGTTCAGTATCAACCTCGGCAGTGGCGCCCGCGAGCTGCTGAAGTGGATCGCATTGCTGGCCATGACCGGCGATCACGTGGCCAAAGTGGTGTTTGGCGGCTACGTGCCGGTGGTGAGCGAACTGGGGCGTATCGCTTTCCCGCTGTTCGCGCTGGTGATGGCCTGCAACCTGGCCCAACCGGGCGCCGACCTTCGCAAGTCGATGCGTCGCCTGGCCCTGTGGGGCGTCATCGCCCAACCGCTGCATGCCCTGGCCTTCGGCGCCTGGCTGCCGCTCAACATCCTGCTCACGTTCGCCCTGGCAGCCGTGGCGGTGCACGCGCTGGCCAACAACCGGCCCCTGTTGCTGTTGTTGGCGGCAGGCGTACTGCCGATGCTGGTGGACTACCAGTGGGCCGGCGTTGGCAGTGTCCTGCTGGCCTGGATCGCGTTCCGCCATCGCGCGTGGTGGCCGCTGCTGATTGCCTTGGCGGCGGTGTGCTGGGCCAATCGGAACGGCTGGGCCCTGCTGGCCGTTCCCGTGGTGCTGCTGGCCACACGGGTGCAGTGGCAACTGCCGCGCTGGCGCTGGATGTTCTATGGGTACTACGTGGGGCATCTGCTGGTGTTGGCGGTAGTGGCGCGCGTGCTTTCGTGATCAGTGCATGCGTGGTCGTGCCTTGTGCCGGTAAATCCACGCCATGCCTGGATGCGTTTGGCGGATCACCATGGAGCCAGCCAGGCATGGCCTGGCTCCATGGTTCCCGGTGGATCCACGCCACGCGTGGATCCCGTTGACAGTTTGTCGCCCGGCTCAGAAATCCATCGTGGCCGACAACAGTACCGTCCTCGGCGCGCCCAATGCCAGGCTCGACAACAGCGGCATGCCCCAATACGCCTTGTTGGTGACGTTGTTCACCGTGGCACGCAGTGCAAGCGGCCGCCCTGCGAGTGCCGTGCTGTAGCGCGCACCCACGTCAAACAGTGTGCGCCCCGGAACTGACAGTTGATTGTCGGCGCTGATGTACTGTCTCGACATCGCAGTGGCATTGCCAGTCAACGTAAACCCCTGCAACGCCGGCACATCCCATTCCACGCCCAGCTTGGCCTGGCGCTGCGCAACAGCGGTGGCGATGCGACCTTCATTCACGCCACCGGCCGTACGGGTCAGCTTCGGCTGTACGTAGGCCACGCCGCCGAGCAGGCGCACGCCGTCCAGTGGCGATCCGAAGAAGCCCCATTCCACGCCGCGGTTACGCTGCTCACCACCGAACGAGAAGATGTTCGTGACCGGGTCGGTATAGCTGCTTGGCCGCTTGATCTCATAAACGCTGAAGGTGTGCGCGAAGCTGCCCATGTCCAGCTTCATGCCCAGCTCCTTCTGCTTGGTGCGGAACGGTGCGAACACATCGCCCGCGTTGGCGGCGGTCATCGGCGCGGTGGCGCCCTGGCTGAGGCCTTCGATGTAGTTGGTGTAGACAGAGATCGTGTCGGTGGTCTTCACCAGCAAGGCTGCCGCCGGGGTAGTGGCGCTCTCGTCATACCGCGAAGTACGTGCGCCCGTGACCACGTTGAACGTCTCGCTGACTACCTGCTGGCGGCGCACGCCCAGCGTCAGCTGCACGCGGTCATCGGCGAAGGAGAGGGTATCGGCGAAGCCGACGCTGTCCAGGCGCAGGTCGGTATGCGAGATGTGCGGCGCCACGAACGGCGCGGCCGGGCCCCACACCGGGTTGTAGAGGTTGGTGGTCCAGTCCCAGCCGGGCACGCTGCGGCGGCCATAGTCGTTCTGGGTGTGCTGGTAGTGGGTCACGTTGGCGGCCCATTGGTGGCCCACGCTACCGGTACGGAAGCTGCCGCGCAGGCCGGCGTCACCGGATTGCTTCTTGATGTCGAACGCGAGCTGGCCGATCACGGTGCTGAAGTCGCCGGCCGGGTTGAGGATCTGCGCGCTGATCGAGCCGTTGTAGCGGTAGTCGGTCTTGCTGGTGCCATAGGCCAGGTAGGCCATCAGGCTGTCATTGATGTCGAACTCGCCGCGCAGCATCACGCCTTTGTCCTGGCTGTCCACGTAGGCCCAGTCCGGGTTGATCAGGGTGTCGCCCCGCGGCGGGCGGGGAATGGCGACGCCCGGTGCGAGGCCTACACCACGGGCCGGGCCGTCCACGCGATCGTCGGCGCTGTACAGATCGGCCGACAGGCGGGTGCGATCACCGCGCCAGTCCAGTGCCAGCGATCCCAGTTGAACCTTCTTGCTCTGCTTGCCGACGGCGCCGTCGCCATCACGCCAGGCGCCGTTGAAGCGGATGCCGAACTGCTTGTCTGCGCCGAGGCGACGGCCCATGTCCACGTGGGCGCCGAACTGCGCATCGGAGGCGAAGTTGGCGCTGACCCGCAACAGGGGCTGCTCGCCAGCGCGCTTCGGCACCAGGTTCACCGCGCCGCCCACCGAGCCGCCCGGTGGCATGCCGTTGAGCAGCGCGGACGGCCCCTTCAGCACTTCGATGCGCTCGAACATCTCCGGCGAGGTGCGGTAGTAGGGCGCCATGCCGCTGAGGCCGTTCAAGGTGGTGTCGCTGGTGTTGGAGGCAAAGCCACGGATGGCATAGTTCTCGCTCCACGCGCCGGTGACGCCGTTGCTGAACACCGTTGGGTCGGTGGCGGCGATGACGTCGGTGAGGTCCTTGGCCTGGCGATCACGGATGAACGACTCGGTGTAGCTGACCGTGCTGAACGGCGTGTCCATGAAGTCCTTGTCGCCCAGCAGGCCGACACGACCGCCGCCCGCCACCTGTCCTCCGGCATAGTCGGCGGTGGCCCGTCGCTGTTCCTGCACCTGTACCGAGGGCAGGGTGGACGGCGCCGACTCGGCCAGCGCGGCGAACGAGGCCAGCAGGCCCAGCGCGAGGGTCGAAACACGATAGCGCCGGACCAGGCCGGGCGGCTGCATCGGCAGTCGGGCAGTTGCCACGGCGGGACGGACGGGCGAAGAGGGAAGGTCAAACACGGTCATGCCAGATTCCTGTGAATCGCAGGTGCAAACGCGCCTGGCGCGCTGCCGACGGCAAGCACGGGGGAAGGCGCAGCGCAGGGTTGTCGGCTGGGTGGGGACCTGGCGGGAGGTGAGCCACGGGCTCGATTCCGGATGGCGGCGGGGTGCGAACCAGACGCATTTCGAATTAGTTGAGTAAAATAAACTAAATCATATGAAGCGGACAAGAGGGTCCTTTTACTGGCACCCTCGCTACGGTATGAGCATGCAACCCGAGATCCCGGCGCCGGCCCGTGGCCGCCCGCCCACCATCACTCCCGAGCGCCTGGCTGACATTGGCATCAAGCTGGGCCTGCCGAACCTGACCATGGCCAACGTGGCCGCCGAGCTTGCGGTGACCCAGGCGGCGCTCTACAAGCGTGTGGCCAATCTGGAGGCCTTGAAGCGGCTGGTGGCCGATACGGTGTTCCAGCGCTGGCAGATTCCGCGCGCGTCGGCCGATGCGCCGGGTGGGCTGCAGGGCTACCTGATGGTCTTCGTGGAATCGCTGTGCGAGGTGGTGAAGGCGCACCCTGGATTGCCGCCCTACCTGTTGCGGCGCTCGGTGGCGACCGCGCCGATGCTGGAGAAGATCGCCTCGCACCAGGCCCACGTGGCCGAAGTGTTCGGCCTGCCGTTGGACAAGGCGCGCTGGGTGCTGGCCACGATTGCGTTCTACTGCATTGCCGGTGCGGACACGGTGTATGGGCTGGTGGATGACGAGGCCGAAGCGTTGACCGGGCGGCGCGTGCAGGACGAGGAAGTGATTGCCGAGTTCAGGCAGGGCATGCGTGCGCTGGTGATCGGTTCGCTGGACGTACTCGGCGTCCGGTAGATCCACGCCATGCGTGGATACCGGTGCACGGTCCGCCACGGCCCCATCCACGCATGGCGTGGATCTACAATGCGACCATGCCTGCCACGCCCACCCTCGATGATCTGCGCCGCCACGCGGTCGCGCGCACGCTGTTCAAACCCACCACGCTGTTGACCGCGATCCGGCGCCTGGGTTTCGTGCAGGCCGACCCGATCCGCGCACCAGCACGGGCACAGGACCTGACGCTGCGCCATCGGGTGAAGGACTACCGGGCCGGTGATCTGGAGCGGCGCTATGCGCGCCTGCCAGTGGAAGAGGATTGCCTGGTGAACTACGGCTTCCTCCCGCGCGAGCACCTGGCGTTGATGCACCCGCGTGTTTCCAAGCGCGCGTGGGACGCCGAGACCCGGCGTCGTGCGGCGGATGTACTGGCCTTCGTCCGCGAGCGTGGCAGCGTGCACCCGCGCGAGGTTGACCAGGCGTTCGCGCATGGCCGGGTGACCAACTACTGGGGCGGCACCAGCAATGCCAGCACCCACCTGCTGGACGGCATGCATTACCGCGGCCTGCTGCGCGTGCAGCGGCGCGACAGCGGCACCCGCATCTACGCGGTGGCCGAACATGTCGAGGCCGATGCCAGCGAGCAGGCGCAGATCGAACGCGCGGCCGCCCTGATCGACCTGGTGGTGCGCAAGTACGCGCCGCTGCCCTCGGCCAGCCTGACCTATCTGGTGCGGCTGCTGGGCTACGGTGCACCGCATCTGGCCGAACAGACCCGGCAGGCGCTGAAGCTGGCCAAGCAACAGCTGGCCAGCTGCACGCTGGATGGAACGACCTGGTACTGGCCAGCCAACGAGAATCCGCGATCGCGCCGACACGCACCGGAAGAGCAGGTGCGCCTGCTGGCACCGTTCGACCCGGTGGTGTGGGACCGCCGCCGCTTCGAGCTGCTATGGGGCTGGGTCTACAAGTTCGAAGCCTACACACCCGCACCTAAGCGCCAGTACGGCTACTACGCATTGCCAGTACTATGGCACGACCAGGTGGTGGGCTGGGCCAACGTCAGCATGCGTGACGGTGAGCTGGCATCCAGCGTGGGCTATGCCGGCAAGTCGCTGGCGCGCGACAAAGTGTTTGGTGGCGCGCTGGAAGACGAGTTGCAACGCATGGCGGCATTCCTCGAGTATCGCTGATTGGATGCCGGAGCCGGGACGGTCTTGGCGAGGGTCAAGGCCATGAACCCCGACGGGGTAGAGTCGACTGTCAGTCGACTGCTGTTGGCGGAAAGCCCGAAATGCCCGCGCTGCGCGCGATAGTCGACTGACAGTCGACTCTACCCAGGCGGCTGGACCTGGGTTCGTTCAAGAGGCGTCACTGTCGACGCCCATGCGCCACCATCGCCAGGACGACCACGCCGGTGGCCACGCTGGTATGCCCGGACAGCGCGGCCAGGCCGCTGCCTACACCCAATCCGCGCATCGCGAACACGGTGCTGAACACCAGCAGCGCCCATCCGACTGCGCGCAGCTGCTGCGTCGTAGCAACGCTCAGCACGCGATGCAGCACGTCCCGCTGATGGCGCTCCATTGCCAGCGCAAGGCACGCAAATGCAGCCAGCGACAACACGAACAGAATGACGTGGATCATGCGCTGGCCTCCGCTGCGGCATTGCGTGACGCTGCAGACGGCCGTGCGCGCTGCAACTTCGGCGCGTGCTTCCAGGTGCGCCACGCCAGCAGAGCGTGCAGGGCGGACAGGGCCAGCAGGGTCAGGTCAGTGCCGGCGAACGCCCAGTCGCCCGTGGGCAATGCGTGCCACAGCGGATGCGGCGTGGTCATCGCCGTCAGTACCGGCAACAACGCCAGCAGCAACGCACCCAGCACGAACTGCTCGACCCACGCGCGCTTCGGCGCACGCAGCGTGGCATGCACGAGCATTGCGGCCCAGGCCAGGAAGAATACATGCACCTCCCACGCGGCACGCCCATCAAGTCCGGTGGGCAGCAGGCGGTTGGCCCACAGATAGGCAGCCATCGCTACCGAAAGCCCAGCCACCGTCGCGATGTTGAGCCGCTCGACCAGGCGGAAGCCGAAGTGGGGGCGCTGCGGGTCGGGCAGTTGTGTACGGCGCTTGACCGTCCACAGCACCAGCCCGGTGCCGACCATGGCGGTGCCGGCCAGACTGACGATGAAGTACAGCCAGCGCAGGGTGGCGTCGGCGAAGCGTCCCAGGTGCAGGCCGTACAGCACGCCCTGGGTATCGGCGGCAACGCCCCAATGCTCCTTGATCTGCAGCAGCTGCCCGTTGCTGCCATCGAACATCAGATAGTTCGGCGTGGTGGAAACACGGGTGGACTGTGCCCGTACCACGGCAACGCGTGCGTTCTCGTCGCCCGGGTTCTGCACCTGTACGCTGCCCACGGCGCCGGTTCCCCAACGTTGCTCGGCCTGCCGCACCAGTGCGCCCACGTCGGTGAGCGGCGCAGCGTGGCCTGCCGCCTTCTGCGGTGGCAGGAACAGCCGCATCTCGCTGACGACCTCGGCCTGCTGGCGCTTGTCGGGCAGTTTCGCCAGGCCCCACGGCATGTACAGCACCGCCAGCATCACCAGGCCGCTCCAGGTGATCATGAAATGGAACGGCAGGCCGAGTACCGACACCGCCGCATGGCCATCCAGCCACGAGCGCTGGCCCTTGCCCCAGCGGAAGGTGAAGAAGTCGGCGAAGATCTTCTTGTGGGTGATCACGCCGCTGACGATGGCAACCAGCATGAACATCGCGCACAGGCCGACAATCCAGCGGCCCCACGTGGCGGGCATGTAGTGCAGGTTGAAGTGGAACGCGTAGAAGAAGTCGCCGCCGCCTGTGTCGCGTGCCTGCAACGGTGCGCCGGTGCTGGCGTCGAACAGGCCCGAATCGAAGCCGTGCCGGCCGCGTCCACCCGGGCTGGCCCACATCGCCGACACCCACGGCATGCGCGTGCCTGGCAGGTTGAGATTGATCTGGCTGGCCGCAGGCGTGTCGGCCATGATCCTGGTGACGGTACGCTGCGTGACGGCAGCAGCGTCCGGCAGCATGGAGGGCGTGGCGATCTCGGGGCGGGTGTAGCGCGAAAGCTCATCGCGGAAGTAGCTGACGGTGCCGGTGAGGAACATCGCGTACAGGATCCAACCGGCCAGCAGCCCGACCCAGATATGCAGGTCGGACATGGTCTGGCGGATGCCGCGCGGTTTGGGAGTGTGCCGGGGCTTGTTCATGCACCAGCCCCCGGGCCCACCGTCTGTGCGGCCAGCCACAGCGGAAGTGCGGCGATGATCAGCCCCAGCCACGCGCGCCACGCCGAGCGCGCAGCGAACACCCAGACCACGGCGCTGGCATAGAGCAGGAAACTGGCCAGCATGCCGGTGAAAACGGCCTGGCGGCCATCGATGGGCAACGCCAATGCCGCGATGCTGCACAACGCAGCCAAGGCGTAGCCACCTGAAAGCGCGGCGATGATGCGTGAGGCCAGTGGCATCCAGGCCAGCACGGCGGCGGTACGGGAAACGGTCACATCACTTCTCCGGGGCACCACGCGCGAGGGCGTGGTACCCGTGCCTCAGGGATCAGAAATCAACAGTGGCCGACAGCAGGGCCGTGCGCGGCGTGCCCAGCCCGGAGCTAAGGCTGCCGGCCCAGTACGCCTTGTTGGTCAGGTTCTGGACGGTGGCGCGCAGTACCAATGGGCGGCCCGCCGCCTGCATGGAGTAGCGGGCACCGAGATCGAATACGGTGTGCCCTGCGACCCATTGGCTGTTGTCGGCATTGATGTAACCCTTGGAGCGGCTGACCGCATTGCCGGTGAGGGTGAGACCGGCCACGGCCGGCACGTCCCACTCCACGCCGAGCTTGCCCTGCCATTGCGGGGTGGCGGTGGCCAGCCGGCCCTGGTTGATCCCGCCCTGGGTGCGGGTCAGCTTCGGCTGCAGCCAACCGATGCCGCCGAGCACGCGCAGCTGTTCGGTGGCCTGGCCGAACACGGTCCATTCCACGCCCCGGTTGCGCTGCTGGCCGCCGAACGAAAACACATTGGTGGTGGGGTCGGTGTAGGAGCCGGGCTTCTCGATCTCGTATACGCTCAGCGCGCTGGCCAGGCGACCGAGGTCGAACTTCGCACCCACCTCGCGCTGGCGGGTCTTGAATGGCGGGAAGACTTCGCCGGCGTTGGCGGCGTTGACCGGGGCGGTGCTGCCCTGGCTCAGTCCTTCGATGTAGTTGGCGTACAGCGACAGGCGGTCGCTGGCCTTGAACAGCAGTGCGCCGGCCGGGGTATTGGCGCTGGCGTCGTAGCGTGCGGTTCGCTTTCCAGTAGCCCCATCGATGGTGTCGCTGAGGACGGTCTGGTGGCGGATGCCCAGGGTCAGCTGCACACGGTCGTCGATGAAGGACAGCGTATCGGCAATGCCGAAGCTGGTGGTACGCACGTGCGCAGTCTTCGGCAACGGCGCACTGCTGAAGCTGCGGTCGATGGCCGGGCCCCATTGCGGGCTGTGGATGTTGGTCACCCATTCACGGGCGAGCAGGTTGCGCTTGAAGCCGAATTTCTGGTCGTGCTGGTACCAGGCAGCACTGATCGCCAGCGCGTGATCGACGGCTCCGGTACGGAACCGCGCCGACAGGCCGGCTTCGGCAGTGTCCTTGCTGTAGATGAAACGCTGGTGCGCGAAGTTGTTGCGGAAGTCGCCGGCCGCGTTGGTGATCAGGGTGGTGGCGCTGGCGATGGAATCGAAATCGGTATGGCCGTGGCCGTAGCTGGCATGTGCCTGCAGGTGGTCATTGATGTCGAACGACCAGCGCAGCGCGGCGGCCTGGTCCTTGACGTTGCTGAAGGTCCAGTCGGGTGCGAACAGGGTGCTGGCCTTCGGAGGGCGAGGCACGGCCAGGCCGGGAGCCAGCGAAACGCCGCGATTGAGGCCGTCCACATGGTCGCGACTGCTGAACAGGTCCACCGAAACCTGCGAACGTTCACCGCGCCAGTCCAGGCCGAGCGAGGCCAGCTGCGCCCTGTGCTGCTGGTGATCGGTGGCGGTGTCGCCTTCGCGATGCACCGCATTGAGTCGCACGCCGAACTGCTTGTCCGCGCCGAATCGGCGGCCGACATCCAGGTGACCGCCCAGCTGCGCGTCGCTGCCGTAGCTGGCGGTGAAGCGGGTCAACGGCGCATCACCCGCGCGCTTCGGCACCAGGTTCACGGCGCCGCCCACCGAGCCGCCCGGCGGCATGCCATTGAGCAGCGCGGAAGGGCCCTTCAACACCTCGATGCGCTCGGCCAGTTCAGGGCTGACGCGGTAGTAGGGAATCAACCCGTACAGGCCCCCAAAGCCGATGTCCGAGGACGCCACGCTGAAGCCACGGATGTTGAAATAGTCGGTGATGCCGCCGCCGGAGCCGCCGTTGTAGACGCTGGGATCGGTCAGTGCGATCACCCGTACCAGGTCAGGCGCCTGGATGTTCTCGATGAACGGGGCGGTGTAGCTGGTGGTGTTGAACGGGGTGTCCATGAAATCGAGCTCGCCGAGCAGGCCGACCCGGCTGCCACGGGTGACCTGGCCACCGGCGTATGCATCGGTGGGCGTGGTCTTGTCGGCGCGCACGTTGACCGTGGGCAGCTGGCGGGCACCCTCGGGCGCGTCATCAGCGTGGGCGGCGGTTGCGATCAACAGGGCCGGCAGCAACGCCGCGCGCGCGGCCAGGGACAGCGCGGTGCGCGGTGGGAAGGTCAGGGTTCGGGCGGGGAAGGACATGGCGGTTCTCGTGTGGTGGGTCGTACGATCGGCCAGCACGGCGCCGTCGGTAACCTGCCTGGGCAGGACGACGCGGGCTGTTGAATGGCTGGCAGAGGGCACGGCACTGCTGTCGGGGCAATGCTGCACGCGAGGTGCTAGGGCGATCTGTGGCTGGATGGAACGAAGCGCAGGGCGCGGGTGCTGCGGGTTGGTTCAGATATCGTCGAGGCGGTCGTCGAGGTTGTGCAGGCCACCGGCGTGGCTCAGCACGGCCTCGCAGCTGCCATGATCGGCACCGCGCAGCGGCCCGCTCGGGGTGATTGAAGGGGAGGGCGCGGACATCGAAAACGATCCAGGGGACTGCAAATGCGAATTAGTTACATCATAGTAAACTAAATTGACCGGGCCGCAAGCCGGGCCTGCCGGAATGGCATCTGGGTGCGTTGACCACCGCGCCCTTGCGGACCACCATGACAGCCCTTGCCAGTACTCCGTGCAGGAAACGCAACCGCATGGCCGCACCGAAGAAGACTGCCGCCCGCGGCCGCCCGCCCACCATCACCCGCGAACGCATTGCCGACGCCGGCATTGCGATGACCCTGCCCGGGCTGAGCTTCGTGGGGGTGGCGGCGGCGCTCGGCGTCAGCCACATCGCGTTGTACAAGCATGTCGACAACCTGGCCGCACTGCGCGAGCTGGTGGCCGAGGCGATCTTCGAGCGTTGGCAGGCACCGCCGCTGGATGCTGCGGAGCGGCGCAGCATCGAAGAGGACCTGCGCGATTTCCAGCGTTCACTGCGGATGCTGGTGGACACCAACCCCGGGCTGGCGCCGTTCCTGGTCAGCCACGGCGCCAAGACGCCGGAGATGCTGGCACGCATCCAGCGCCACCATGCCGAGTTCAGCCGCGTGCATGGCCTGCCGCTGGAACAGGCGGCGTGGTTGCTCTCGACCGTGGCCTATCACGCCGTGGCATTGGCCGACACCGTGTACTCGCGGCATGCCGCGGCGGACACCACGCGGCGACCACTGGATTGGAAGGCACAGGAAGCCGGATTCGACCGCAGCATGGAGGCGTTGATCATCGGTGCATTGGCAATGTGCGGGCGCTCGGCAGCTCCGAGGTAGAGCCGACTGTCAGTCGACTATCGCGCGCAGCGCGGGACTTCCGATCGGATGAACGAAGTGCAGTCGACTGACAGTCGACTCTACCCAGGCATTTCCGGCATTTCCGGCATTTCCGTCATTGCCGGCATTTCGGGTTTTCCAGGGCAGCGATGGCCATCAACGCCGCGCATGTACCGGCCAGCGGATCTCGAATGAACTGCCGCCACGTTCGGTAGCCCGGCACTGCGCGGTTCCGTGATGGGCCACGGCAATCGCGCGCACGACCGCCAGGCCCAGCCCGGAGCCACCGCTCTGCCGCGAACGTGAGACATCGGTGCGCTGGAATGCCTCGAAGATGCTGTCACGCAGTTCATCCGGCACGCCGGGGCCGCCATCTTCCACGGCCACCGTGCAGTGCCCCTCCGCCAGCGTGACGCGTACCCGCAGCGGGCAGGGGATGGCATGGCGACGGGCGTTTTCCAGCAATGCCAGCACCGCCTGGCGGATGCGGGCCGGATCGCAGTCCGCCAGCGACGGCCTCGCGTCCAGGCTCACCGAGAAGCCACTTTCGGTCAGTGCCTCGGACATCGCCTCCACCACTGCCGCCACCTGCACGCTGACGTCGCTGCGCTGCAGGCGCAGGTCGAGATGGCCGCTTTCAGCCAGGCTGACCACGCGCAGGTCCTCGATGATGCGGGTCAGGCCTTCCAGCTGGGTGAGCATGCTGTTGAACTGCTCGGGGCCCGGCTCGAATACACCTTCGGCGATGCCTTGCAGGCGGCCGCGCAGAATGGTCATCGGGGTGCGCAGTTCATGCGCGATCGCCGCGTTCCAGAACACGCGGTTCTCCGACATCCTGCTCAATCGCTCGGCCATGGAATTGAAGTCGCTGACCAGCGTGGCAGCCTCGGTCATCGAGGTATCACAGCCGCGCGCACGCGCCTCCAGATCGCCGCTGGCGACCCGACGCAGGCTTTCGGCCACCGAGTTCAGCGGGGTGATGATGCGCCGGGTCAGGCGCGAGGCGACCAGCGTGGCGAAGATGACGACGACGGTGGCGGTCAGGCCGATCCACAACCATTCCAGCCCGGACGGCATGATCGTTTCCGGTTCGTCATACCAGCGGGGATAGAACACCTCCATCAGGTAGTAGAACAGGTAGAAACCGCTGATCGACAGCACGGTCGAGCACAGCGAGGCGACCGTGATGGACAGCGTGATCTGGCGGCCGATGCTCTTGCCTTTGGGGTTCATCATTCAGTCCAGGAAACGATAGCCAACGCCGCGGATGGTGGCGGGGATGCCGATCACGCCGACGTCTTCCAGCTTGCGGCGCAGCTTGCTGACGTGGCTGTCGACGGTGCGCTCCTGCGCATCGCCTTCGGGCAGGCAGGCATGCAGCAGGTCAACGCGTGCATGCACCTGGCGCGGGGCGCGGGCCATGTGCACCAGCAGGCGGAACTCGGTGAGGGTGAAGTTCAGGGCATGCACCTGCTCGCCAAGGCGCACCGTCACCTCGTGGCTGCGCAGGTCGATCTCGAACGGCCCCTGGCGGATCAGGCCATTGGGCTCTTCGACCACCGTACGGGCGCTGCGGCGCAGTACAGCCTGGATGCATGCCACGATCTCGGCCGGGTTGAATGGCTTGGCCACGTAGTCGTCGGCACCCACGCGCAGGCCGGTCAGCCTGTCCACGTCCTGGTCGAGCGCGGTGAGCATGATCACTGGCGTGTTGCCGCGCCGGCGCAGTTCGCTCAGCACCTGCCAGCCGTCCAGCTTGGGCATCTGCACATCCAGCAGCACCAGGTCGGGGCGCAGCTGGCGGTGGCTGGCGAGGGCGGCCTCGCCGTCGGCGGCACGGGCGCTGCGCAGTCCGGAACGAGCCAGGTAGGCGCCGAGGATGTCGGCGATTTCACCTTCATCTTCGGCAATCAGCACCAGGGGTGCCTGTCGGGAGCGGAGATCGTGTTTCATTGCGTTCTGCAGCGTCATGGCAAGGGCGGGAAGTGGTGGCATCAAGGGCAGCGTCATCGTCGTTGCTCCATCGCCTGCGCTTCTTCGTTCGCTGCCCAGGCCAGGGTGGCCAGCACCAGCGTGCGCTGAAGGCTGGGCTCCACTGCGCCCGCGCCGTGCAGCTGTTGCACCATCAACGCGGATACAGAGGCCGGCAGCTTGCTCCAGCGCGATGCCATGGGCGTCGCCTCAACCCGGGCCTGCAGCCTGCGCGCCATGCCCACGACGGCGTGCAGGCGCAGCGCCAGCAGGATGACAACCAGTGCGGCGGCCAAGGCAAGCAGGCCCTGCACGATGGCAGTGCTGGCGGTCGGGAGCGCCGCCGCCCAGACGGCCAGGCCAATCAGGCCCAGTGACACCGGAACCCCCGCGCGGCTTGCATGACCCGGCCCATCGCTGCGGAACCACACCAGTGCAGCGGCTCCGAAACCCGCCAGCAAGGGCGGCACAGGGTGGGGGCTGGCCAGCATCCAGGCGGAGGTCGACGCCAGAACCAGTGCGATCAACCATGGCGAAGGCGCGTACCAAGCGAAGTAGGCACGGCGCACATCGATGGGTGGCAGGTCTGGACAGGAAAGGGACACGGCAGGCTGGCAGTCGGCGAGGCCGACGAGGCTAGCGACCGTTGATGGAGACTCGGTCGAGATTGTGTCGAGATTGCGTGGACGCAGGCCACGGCGTTCAGGTGCGGGGGTGATGCCTGAACGGCCGGCACATCTCCATGCAATCTCCACGATGGCTCCAAGGAATGTCCATCCGCGGCTTCCAGACTGCAGTCTCGGCGGTCGCATCGGGCGATCGCAGGCAGCCGGGCGTTTCGATGAGCAATCGCAGGATCTGGATCATTGCCGGTGCCGTGGCCACGCTGGCCGCGGGCACCGGATGGTGGGCGCTGGCCGAAGGCGGGGATGCCGCGCTGATCACCGCGCCGGCGCAGGTGGCAGATCTTGAAAAGACCATACAGGCGGTCGGCCGGGTCAATCCCAAGGAGGTGGTTGCGGTGGGTGCGCAGGTGTCCGGCCAGGTCAAGCGCCTGCATGTGGTGCTGGGGCAGCGGGTACAGGCCGGCCAACTGATCGCCGAGGTCGACTCGCAGCCGCAGCGCATCGCGCTGCGCAGCGCCGAGGCAGCCACCAATGCATTGCGTGCCCAGCATGCCGCCAGCCAGGCGCGCCATGTGCAGGCCAGCGGTGTCTACGAGCGGCAGTCGCAATTGGTGGCGTCGCAACTGGTGTCACAGGAAGGCTTCGAAGCCGCGCGCATGGCACGCGATGCGGCACGCTCGGAAGTGGCCGCGCTGCAGGCACAGATCGACCAGGCAGTGACCCAGGTGGAAACCGCACGGATCAACCTGGGCTATACCCGCATCGTCTCGCCCAGCGACGGCTACATCGTGGCCATCGTGACCAAGGCAGGACAGACGCTGAACTCGATGCAGACCACACCGACCATCGTGATGCTGGCGCAGATGGACACGATGACCGTGCGTGCCGAGATTGCCGAGGCTGATGTGGAACTGGTGGCGCCGGGGCAACCGCTGTGGTTCTCGACCCTGGGGCCGAGCGGTCGCCGTTATGAGTCCCATCTGCAGCAGCTGGAGCCAGCGCCATCTTCCATTGCCGACGTCGCGACCGGCAATGCAGGCGGCTCGGCGCAGTCGCCCAAGGCGGTGTACTACGCCGGCCTGTTCGATGTGGCCAACCCCGGCCTGAAACTGAAACCATCGATGACGGTGAAGGTGACCGTGCAGCTCGCGCGCGCCGCCAATGCGCTGCAGGTGCCGTTGACGGCGCTGGTCGCATCGGACGACATGGATGGCAACCGCGGCACCGTGCGCGTGGTCGACGCCAAGGGCCGCGTCCGCGAGCGTGCAGTGACGACCGGCCTGCGCACCGCTACCGCCGTGCAGATACTCAGCGGCCTGCGGGCGGGGGAGAGCGTGGTGATCGGCCAGGCGCCCAGCGGCGGCGAATCCGAACCGACCAGCCTGCTTGGGATGTGAACATGGCCGACGCACTGCTGGAACTGCATGGCGTATCGCGCAGCTATCGCTCGGGTGCTGGCGAGGTCGTGGTGCTCAAGGACGTTTCCCTGCGCATCGACGCCGGTGAATTCATCGCCATCATCGGCCCGTCGGGCTCGGGCAAGTCAACGCTGATGAACATCCTCGGCTGCCTGGACAGGCCGACCGAGGGCAGCTATCGGGTGAACGGCGAGGCCACCGAGCGGATGGCACCGGATACGCTTGCACGGCTGCGCCGCGAGCATTTCGGCTTCATCTTCCAGCGCTACAACCTGATGGAGAACCTGAGCGCTACCGAGAACGTAGCGCTGCCGGCGGTCTATGCCGGCATGGAGGCGGAAGCGCGCACGGCCCGCGCGCGCAGGCTGCTGGAAACGCTCGGCCTGGGCGAGCGCACCGCGAACCGGCCGAGCCAGCTGTCCGGTGGCCAGCAGCAGCGCGTGTCCATTGCGCGCTCGCTGATGAACGGCGGCGCCATCGTATTGGCCGATGAGCCGACTGGCGCGCTCGATCACGCCAGTGGCCAGCAGGTGATGGCCGAGCTGAAGCGCCTGCATGCACAGGGCCACACGGTGATCCTGGTCACGCATGACGCGGCGATCGCGGCCAATGCCAAGCGGGTGATCGAGATCGCGGACGGCCGCGTGGTGGCCGATCGCGGTGAGCGTGGCCCGGATTCTGCATCCGTAGCAACCGCGCCCGAACACGGTGGTTCATCGGTCACAGAGCGCCGCGCACGCGTGGACGCAGTACGCGAGGCCGCACGGATGGCCGTGCGCTCGATGCTGGCACATCGCCTGCGTACCCTGCTGACCATGCTCGGCATCATCATCGGCGTGGCGGCCGTGGTGACGGTGGTGGCGCTGGGCAAGGGCGCCCAGGCGCAGGTGGAGTCGCAGATCAACGAACTCGGCGCCAGTACGCTGGAGATCTTCCCGGGCGCCGATTTCGGCGACCCACGCTCGGCGGAGATCGAGACACTGGTGGTCGGCGACGCGGATCATCTTGCGGCGCTGAGCTACGTGGACAGCGTCAGCCCGAACCTGACCGGATCGGTGGCGGCCCTGCAGGGCAGTCGTCGTGCCAACACCCAGGTGCTTGGCGTGGGGGCCGACATGCTGCGCGTGCGTGGACTGCGACTGAAGGCAGGGCGCTTCTTCACCGGCGCGGAAGTGGGTGAGCATCGTGCGCTGGGTGTGGTCGACCAGAAGGCCGCCAAGGCGCTGTTCACGGGCAACCCGATCGGCAGCACGGTGCTGCTGGGCGGCATGCCGGTGGAGGTGATCGGCGTGGTGGGGGCCAATGCATTCGCTGGCGGCGCAACCCCTACGGTCTACGTGCCCTACACCTCGGCGGCGTCGCGACTGCTGGGCAGCCAGCGCCTGGAGAGCATCACCGTACGCGTTCGCGACAACGTACCCACCAATGCTGCCGAGGCCTCGCTGGGCGCCGAGCTGGAGCGGCTGCACGGTCGCCGCGATTTCTTCATCTACAACGCCGACCAGATCCGCAAGGCGGTGATGAAGTCCAGCCAGACCCTGGCGGCACTAGTCTCCGCCATTGCAGCCGTGGCGGTGGTGGTGGGTGGGGTGGGAGTGATGAACATCATGCTGGTGTCGGTGAAAGAACGCGTGCGCGAGATTGGCGTGCGCCTGGCGGTGGGCGCGCGGCAGGGTGACATCCTGCGCCAGTTCCTGATCGAGGCGGTGCTGATCTGCCTGTTCGGCGGCGTGCTGGGAGTGCTGCTTGCATTCGGCGTGGGGGCGCTGTCCAGCCTGCTGTCGCTGGGTGTGCCGTTCCTGTTCACCGCCGGACCCGTGTTGGCCGCGCTGGCGTGCTCCTCGGCAATCGGGCTGGGCTTCGGCTACTTCCCGGCACGCAGTGCAGCGCAGCTGGACCCGATCCAGGCGCTGGCGGCCGAATAGGGTCGCACCCGCTGCTGGAACCTGTAGAGCAGAGCCCGCGCTCGGCTTGCTGCGCGCGGCGCTCATCGTGGCCTGGCCGAAGAGGCCGAAGAGCAGCCGAGCGTGGGCTCGGCTCTACAGGAGCGGCGGCGGCGTGGGTGTGTCAGCGCGGCGGGAACTCAATGACGATGTCATTCAGCGGCAGCTGATTCCCATGCTGCGCGGTCACGCCGGGTGTCCATGCCTGCCCTTGGCCGAACAGCTGCGCTTCGCTTTCAGGGCCGAAATCGTTGAAAGCCTGGAAAACATAGGGGATGCCCTCGGAGCCTTCGAACGTTGCCTTGTTGGAGAGCTGGAAGTGCAGATGCGGGGCGGCGGAGTTGCCCGACTGCCCAAGCTGGGCCAGCACCTGTCCGCGCTGGACGCGCTGCCCGGATTCCACCTTGATGCTGCCGGTGCGCAGATGGGCGTAGCTGGCAAAGATGCCCGGTGAGATTTCCAGGACAACGTAGTTGCCAAACAAGCCATCCGCCGTGAGCGAGGCCGGTTCCGGTTGCGCAGTCAGCGGCGCATGTTCGGGTTGCCCATCACGTGTCGCGCGCACGATGCCATCGGCCACGGCCAGCACCGGTGCTGCATAGCCCACCCAATCCGAATGGCGGGTGTGCTGCAGATCCCTGGCCGTTGGGCGCACGGCGCGCCCATGTGCGTCGACGCCGACCAGATCGAGCGCGAAGCGCTGCGGAATGGTCAGGTCACCATTCACCGCCACAAGGCTGCCCCAATGGTGTGACTGCGCCGCGCCGGGCCCTTCATGGGCGAGCCATCGGCCACCCCGCAGGGGCGGGCCGAGCGCCATCACCTTTGCCGCGCTGACCGCAACATGGGCGCCGTCCAGCGCCACGGTGCCGTGGTGCTCGGTGCCCAGCAGCATGCGGTGCCGGAGGGTATGTGGCACGCGATCGGCGATGGGCAGTGACAGCCACAGGAACACCACCAGGCGCTTGCCCGGTGCAATGGATACCGCGCCATCCTCCGAAGGCGACGGCCGCACCCAGTTGCGCAGGGCAGGGCCATCCAGGCTCAGCAGCGGGGTTCCGGCATCGTCGCCGAACACCTGCAGCGATTGCGGCAGCAGCGCACCGGTATCGCCGTAGTAGTTGGTGATGTGCAGCTCGTAGGCCAGATGGCGCAGGCCGTCGCTGCCGACGAAGGGCGTCGGCGCGAAGGGCACGCGTGCCTCAACCGGTGCAGGGACTGGCGCTGGCAACGTGACGGAAGGAAGCAGCAATAGCAGCAGAGCCAAGCAGACGCTGCGGATCATGCGTGTTCCCCCCAGGCCGACGGTGGCCGCTGCCGAGCATAGCGCTGCGCCGGGGGCACGGGTACACCGGTTGGGGGATCAGGGCGCCGGCCGGGGATGCTGGCGCACCCGCGCGCGCTCCCGATACAGGCGACTGTCGGCACGCTGCAGGGTATCGGCCACCGATTCGCCCGGGGTGTGGTGGGTCGAACCGAGCGAGAACGGCGTCGGTGACTGTCCGGCCTTCTGCACATACCACAGTTCCAGCGCGGCCAGCCGTCCCGGCTCCGGCGCGGTCAGCACCACCATGAATTCGTCGCCGCCCATGCGCACCACGTGCTCCGCCGCACCCAGCGGGCCACGCAGGAAAGCGACGAACTCGACCAGCACCGTGTCACCCCGCGCATGGCCCTGGGTGTCGTTGATCTGCTTGAAATGATCCAGATCGAACATCAGGCAGGCCCATGGCTGCTCAGCCAGTGCGTCCAGGCGAGGCAGGAAGCGCCGGTTGTAGCTCTGGGTGAGCGGGTCCTTGAAGGACATCTCGCGCAGTTGCTGTTCCTGCATCCGCAGCGCCGTCACGTCCTGCGCATGGCCCAGCACGTACGGCGGACTGGCCTCGCTGTCGAGCACATTGTGATAGGCCCAGAAATGCCGGCTGCCGTCCGCGGCGATCAGCTCGATGACGCCAGCATCGGTGTGATTCACCGCAATGCGCTCGAGATAGGCCTTGAAGGCGGCGCGCTTGTCCGGCGGCATCAGGTCGCACAGGCTGCGCCCGATCATCTGGCTCTCATGGAAGCCCAGCGACTGCACGGCCGCCGGGTTGACCGATGTCAGCACGCCGTCCAGCGTGTGGGTGCAGATCAGGCCAAGGCTGTAGTGGAACAGGCGGCGGTAGCGTGTTTCGCTCGCCTCCAGGGCGTCCAGTGCAGCGCGCTCCTCGGTGATGTCCTGGATGGCGCCGACCAGCCGGGGCCGGCCATCGACCTGTTGCCGTCCACCCACCACGCGGGTCCAGATGGCACGTCCGTCGGCAGTGGTCATCGGCAGCTGCAGTTCCCAGGAGATGCCCTCGTCGACGCAGCGTTGTACTGCCGCACGGATGATGCTGCGGCTGTCCTCGCGATAGAAGGACAACGCGGTTTCGAGCGTCGGTTCGAAGTTGCTGCGCACGCCGTGGATCTGCTTGGTCTCGCGGGTCCAGCGGACCTCGTTGCTGACCAGGTCCATTTCCCAGCCACCCACGCGCGCCGCGCGGTTGGTGCGTTCCAGGAAGTCCTCGCTGCGCTTCAGCTCTCGATGCAGGGCCTTGGCCTGTCCAACCTGGGCCATCAGCGTGCTGCGCTGCTCCAGTACCTGGGTGGTGACCCGGGCCAGGTGCACCATCAGCTCGCGTTGCGAAGGCGACAGGACGCCCGGCATCGGGTCGAGCAGGCACAGCGTACCGATACGGGCGCCGTGCGCCGAGCCGAGCGAGATGCCGGCGTAATGGCGGATGCGGGGGCCACCAGTGACCAGCGGATTGGTGGCGAAGCGTGGATCCTGCCGGGCATCGGGAATCTCGAACAGGGCATCCTGCTGGATGGCGTGCGTGCAGAACGAGATCTCACGGGCCGTCTCGCTGACACCCTCCAGGCCGATGTTGGCCTTGAACCATTGGCGTTCATCGGCCACCACCGAGATCAGTGCCATGGTCATGCCCGTGGCGGCGCGGGCGGCGGCGACGATGGCATCGAACACCGGCTCCGGTGGTGTATCGAGCAGATGAAGGCGGTCCAGTTCAAGCAGTCGTTCGGCTTCGTCCATGGCGCTTTTCGGGGCAGGGTGGCGAGGGCGGCTTCGGCGGCTGTCAGGCACTACGCTAGTGCGGACCTCGTTATGTATGGGCAGGGTGGGGTGATGCCGACGTGACGCATCCTGGTCAGCGTTTGCGAGGCGCGCGCGAGGGGCGCACTGAAACGTGACGATGGTCGCGGACATGCCAGCGCCAGGGAAAGTCCACCGCACGGGTGATGCCGATGCGGGGCCCGACGACCGGATCGAGTGGCGGAGCGGTGCCATCGCTGGCGATGACGATCCCCTGGTTGCCCCTCACCAGATCCGCACCATCGAAGCTGCGATCCAGACCGAAGGCTTGCGAAAGCTTGCCGGGACCACTGGCCAGATCGTGGTCCCGGCGGGCTGCGGGGCGCAGTTCGCGCATCCGCTCCAGCCCCGCCAACGGCTCGGCGGCGCGCAGCAGTACGGCCACGCCTTCGCCGACGTCGCCACAGACGACATTGCTGCCCCAGTGCATGCCGTAAGTGAAGTAGACGTACAGATGGCCGGCTTCACCGAACATGCTGGCCATGCGTGGTGTCTGCCCGTGGTAGGAGTGCGCGGCCGGGTCCACGCTGCCGGCATACGCCTCGACTTCGACGATACGGGCCGCGCGACCATCGTCGCGCACCAGCAGCTTGTTGAGTAGTTCAGGGGCAACGTCGGTCGACGGGCGCTGGTAGAAGCGGCGCGGAAGAATCTTCCAGTGACCAGGCAACCAGTCGAGCACGGCAATGGCAGGCGCTGCGGGAGGAGCGGCCAGTGTGACGGCTTGCTGGTGAAGCGGCCGGCATTACCCCATGACGCGGCCAATCGCATCAGCCAGCAATGCTCTTACCCGCGCGGGCGGCAGGTCCGGATCGCGCACGGCGCGCATCGCCAGGCCTTCCACCAGCAGGCGCAGCAGCAGGGTGCGGCCAGCGATGCCTTCCTCGTCAACACGCCGGCCCTGGGTGACGTCGCGCTGGCGCAGCCAGGCGTGGATCGCGTCGCTGGTCTGCCTGTCATGGGTGCGCAGCACGTCGGCCAGTACCGGGTCGCGATGCGCCTCGGCATTGATTTCCGCATACAACGCCACGCTGGCGATGGCATTGCCATGGATGGGCAACACCTCGCCGCGCGCCCATTGCCGGTAGCACTCCAGCAGGCCGTCAACCAGATCCGATGCCGCCGGCATCTCGCTGATCGAGGCCTGGTCATGCCGAAGCTGGCGTTCGATCAGGGCCAGGATCAGGGCGCGCTTGTTGGCGAAATAGCGGTACATCAGCCCCTGGCTGATCTCGGCCTCGGCGGCGATATCGCCGATGGAGCCCGCATGGAAGCCGCGGGTAATGAAGCATTTCTGGGCGGCATCGAGGATGCGCCGGCGTTGGGCCTCCGCATGGGCGGCAGCGGGGGCTTCGGTGGCAGGTACTACGGCGGGTTTCGGCGTCATTGCGTGAAGTCGGGGCGTCCAGGGCCGGCATAGTACGTCACAAAAGGTGTGAATGAACGGTCATTCATTTGTAATTCCCGCCTCCCAGACTGCGCCGGCCTTCTCCTTCCGCGAATGAGTCCGATGCGCCACGCCCCGCTGCACCGCCCGCTGCTCACCCTCGCCATCGCCGCCGCGCTGCCGGTGCTGGCCCATGCCGAAGACAGTCCCGGCACCGATGCCACGGCATCTGCCGATGCAGCCCGTACCGTAGTCGCCCTCGACCAGGTGATGGTGACCGCGCAGAAGCGCGCCACCAACCTGCAGGAAACACCGATCTCGGTGTCGGTGGTCGATGCCGAAGCGCTGAAGGATCGCAGCGCGATTTCGCTGGGCAGCCTGTCTGATGGTTCCATTCCATCGTTGCGGGTCACGCCGTTCGCCACCCGCAGTTCGGCGCTGAACATCGGCATCCGCGGCATCGGCGCCTCCGGTGATGCCAACCAGCCAGCCCGCGACGCGGGCGTCGGCATCTATGTCGATGGTGTGTTCATGGGCCGCGCGCAGGGCCTGGGAAGCATGCTCTACGACGTGGAGCGCATCGAAGTACTGAAAGGACCGCAGGGCACGCTGTTCGGCCGCAATACCGAAGGCGGCGCGGTGAGCATCGTGACCAAGGCACCGACCGGTGAATTCGGCGGCAGCGTCAGCGCCGGTGTGTCCAACTTCAGCGGCTACAACAGTGCGCTGCACCTCGACCTGCCCAAGGTGGGCGACCTCAGTTTCAAGATCGACGCTGTGCAGGCCAGGCGCGGCGGGACCACCGACAACCCGATGCGCGGTGAGCGCGGCTTCAACAGCTATGACAAGCGTGGTGCACGATTGAGCATGCTGTGGCAGCCGAGTGATGATTTCTCGCTGCTCTATGCCTTCGACCGTTCCTACGACGCCACCACGCCTTATCACACGCAGGTGCTTGTGCCTGGCGCCTACCTCAGCCCGCTGCAGAAGGCGGGTGCCAGCCAGGATCGTCGCGACAGCGCCATCCTCGGTGGCCCTCAGGAAGACAACATCGGCCGCACCAGTGGCCACCTGCTGAATCTGTCGTGGACCTTGAACGACAACCTGGAACTGAAATCGATCAGCTCCTATCGTGAGCTCACCCAGGGCCAGTTCGACATGGGCCTGGTCGATGCAATCTCTGCCTATGGCGGTGCCGGCACGCCGTTCGGCCGTTACAGCCTGGCCCAGGTCTACCAGCACCAGTACAGCCAGGAATTCCAGCTGATCGGAAACACCTCGCAGGTGCAGTTCCTCGGCGGTGCGTTCTACTACCACGAGACGGCGGGTGACAATGCACAGACCCCGAACATGCTGGTGTGGGGACCGGGTGGCAACAGCTACACGGTGAATCCGGCGACCAATCCACTGGATCTTTCGCGGGTGCGCATCGACCGTGCGAGCAAGGCGTGGACCGACAGCCTGGGCGTGTTCGGGCAGGCTACGTGGACGCCGGAAGCAATGCAGCGGCTGCACCTGACCGCGGGTGGTCGCTACACCCGCGATGACAAGAAGGGCAGCCTGTACATCGTCAACGGCGCGGCGAGGGATCTCGCCTTCAAGGACCGCTGGAGCCGCTTCGACCCGATGCTCAACATCGCCTACGACCTTGGCGAGTATGCCATGGTGTATGCCAGGTACAGCACCGGTTTCAAGGCCGGTGGCGCCAACTCGCGCTCGACCAACTACACCGCGTTCGGGCCAGAAGAAGTGACCGCCTACGAGCTGGGCTTCAAGTCCCAGTTCTGGGACAACCGCGCCCGCCTGAACCTGGCTGTGTTCGATTCCAGCATCGCGCACAAGCAGATGGATCTCTCACTGCCGTTCGACCCGAACAGTGGCGAAACCCGCACCACCATGGTCACCACCAATGCACTGGGCGATGGCAAGTCACGCGGCGCGGAGCTGGAGTTCAACGTGATGCCGGTGGACAACCTCACCCTCGGCCTCAACTACGCCTACACGAAGATCGATGCGCAGACCGCCACCGACCCGTTCGGAGCGGGTGTGAAGGTCACCGTGCAGCCGCTGCTGGCGCCGAAGAATGCCGGCAGCCTGTCGGTGGACTACCTGATGCCGTTCGCCAACTTCTCGGCCTTGAAGTTCCATGTGGATGGCAACTGGTCCGATGGCTACTACACCAGCGAGTACGACCAGATGCTGACCGACAGCTCGTTCGTGGTGAATGCACGCGTCGCGCTGGTGGATGTGCCGCTGAACAGTGCCGGCACCACGATGTCGTTCTCGTTGTGGGCGCGCAACCTGCTGGACGAACAACACCTGTTCTACAAGATCAACAGCGCGGCACTGGGCCAGAGCGGCATCTTCAATGATCCGCGCACTTTTGGCCTGGATGTGGCCGTCAACTTCTGATTCGACCGGAGACACCCATGAAGACCCGCCACACCGAACTCGCCCTGGCCCTGATGCTGGGCCTGTCACTGGCTGCTGCTGCGATGGCCGCCGATACGCCGCCGGTCGTTGCCGCGAAGCCGGTGGCCACCACGAATGTGAAGCCTGTCGCTGCCGATGCGCTGCGCGTGATCCCGCTGCAGGGTGCCTGGAACGTGCGTACCTTCGAAGGCCTGCAGGGCAGCCGCGGGCCGATTCCGGCCGGCGCGTTCGTGCGCACCGCCGACCTCGGCCGCTTGACCGACAAGGATCGTGACGCGCTGGTCGCCGCCGGCGTGAAGCTGGACATCGACCTGCGCACCGCCGACGAGGAAGCACAGTCGCCGGACCTGCTGGCCCGGGATGATCGCTTCGCGTACCAGCGCATCTCGCTGATGGGTACCGAGAAGATGGACCTGCAGAAGATGATGTCCAGCTTCCCGGAGACCCTTGGCGAAGCCTATGTGCAGTGGCTGGGCCACAGCCAGCCGCAGTTCAAGCAGGTATTCCAGCGCATCGCAGCCCAGCAGGACGGTGCGGTGCTGTTCCATTGCACGGCCGGCAAGGACCGCACTGGCATCATCGCCGGCCTGCTGCTGGACCTGGCCGGCGTGCCGAAGGACGAGATCGTGCACAACTATGCGATCTCCGCGCACTACCTGGAAGGACAGCCGAAGGACAGCGCGATGAACGCGCAGATCATGGCACTGATCAAGCAGAACCCGGAGATCGGCCGCAGGATGGCGGGGATGGCCGGCACCGCACCGGACAACATGGAGCAGTTCCTGGCGGCGCTGCACCGCCAGTACGGCGGTGCGGAGGGCTACCTGAGGTCGATCGGGATGAGCGAGCAGGAGATCCTGCAGCTCAAGATGCGGCTGGGCCAGGCCGGCTGAGGAGGGCAGTGGCCAGGAGGGGCTCCCCGCAGCGATCTGCGGGTGGGCCCACGGGGTCCGCGTCGGTCCCGACCGGTCGTGGGCCAAGGCCCACGCCGGCTACAGCATTTCGAACGCCGCCAGTTTGCAGGTGGCCGAATAGCGGAACGCGATCGAGGAATTTCCCGGTGAGCTGGCTCCCTGGCCATCCTGGAAGGTCGCCAGCACCAGGCTGCCATTCAATTTCGCTGCCAGAACCGCTGCGTACATGGCTTTTCCACCATCCGTAGCGGTATCAATCCAGATCATGGAGTGATCGCAGGAGCAGCCGGTCAGTGGCACTGTCATGCCGAAACCAGCGACGCCCTGCGACGGGATCAGGCCCGCGACTTTTCCGATGACGTTGCACACCTTCTGGGCATGGGCGGGGCCCGTCGCGGCGCCAGCCGCCATAGCGACCAGAAGCCCCGCGACCACTCTTGAAATACGCTGCATGAACCTGCTTCCTTGTTGGGTTGTGCAACAGCGTAGCGCAGGGAGGAACCGCTGGGCGGAGTTTTCAGTCCCCGCCCGGCTTCACCCTCACGACCCGCTTCCGGTACTCGTAGACGTTGTCGCCACGGATGCGCTTCTCCTCGGTACCGGTGACCCTGCCCACCTGCTGGTCCGAGCCGGTGACGGGCTTGGCCTCGATCTCGGTTTCATGCTCGAAGGAGTGGGATTTGTCGGTGTTGCGGTAATAGCGGTACAGCGCCCAGTACAGCGCGGTTGCGCCTGCCGGACCTGCCGCCAACAGCCAGAGGCCACTGTCGTCGCTCATGTCGATGCCACCAGGAATGCTATTGCGAGGGCTTCAATGACGGTGCCGGTGGCCAGTGCCGCCAGCAGCATCTTCCATTGCTGCACGGGTACGCTGCCCATGGTCTCGCCGGTGCGGCCATTCACCGCGATGTAATGCAGCATGCCACCGTTCTTTCCAGGCTGATGGTAGGAATACAGCCACACCGGCAGGTACATCGATACCCAGCGGGTACCATGCACCTCCAGGTGTTCCTGTTCCCAGCGCACGCCACGGTTGTAGCGCTTCACCGAACCTTCCACCTGCGAACGGGCGATCGACAGCAGCTGGTCTTCCAGTCGCGGCCGCAGTTTCTCCACGTCCAGGTTGCGTTTCTCCGAAGTGAAGCCGGCCAGGTACGAGGCGTTCCATTTCACCGCGTTCTTGGTGTCGAACGGCAGGATGGTGTTGATGATGTTGTTGGTGTTGGCGCGGGTATCGAGATTTCCCCGCTCGGCCGAGGATTCCAGTGGCAGGTCATCAACGGTGAAATCCACCTGGCGCTCGACCTGGTAGACATCGGCGTCGTACAGGGTGCGCTTGTTCTTCTCGCTACCCACCGTGTATTCGCGCGTCTTGATCTCGCCCTTGCCGGCCACGGCCGCGCTGACATTGCTGTCGACGATCATGTAGGGCAGGAATACGCCCACCACGTTTTCCGGGGTGAACTGGTCCTTGAACGCCTTCAGCGCGAACATTCGGCGCTTGTCGACGAACTGGCGGATGCGCGCGACCGCGTCGTCCTTCCTGATATGGAAGGGCAGCACCGCATCAGGCACCGCGCCATTGCTGATCTGCTCGTTGACGCCGAAGACGTGGCGGCACCAGTGGCAGCGCGCTGTCATCGTGCTTTCGGTATTGACCGTGACTTCGGCGCCGCAGCCGGTGCACTTGAACGTCATCAATGCCGAGGTGTCGGCGTCGATGTCGCGTGCGCCGGAGGCAATGACGGTGCCGCGCAGCTGGTCGATGGCCTCGCCCAGCCCGAATTCCTCCTCGACCCGCGCGCCATGCCATTCGTGACGGCAGTACAGGCAGACCAGGATATCGGTGCCGGCCTTGGGGCGGATGTCGGTGGCGCCGCACTTCGGGCAGCGGTTGAGGCCATCCTTCAGCTCGCTGGCCGAGGTGTCGATGGCGACCGGATCAGGCGCTTCCACTTCATCGAGGATGGCCTGCGGCAGCTTCGAGGTGTCCAGCGGGAAGCTGCCGGGCAGGGGAGGGACGCCCTGCGGCGAACCCGGCCCATCCAACGACGCCGCCGGCAAGGGCGGCGGCGTCGCGGGCACGGATCCGGGCAGCGGCGGTGGGCCGTTTCGGGGATCAGACATGGGGTGTATGCGTCCTGCCGGTTACAGGCCCAGTGCCTTGGCCTTGAGCGCGTCGTAGTCACTCTGGGTGATCAGGCCCAGGTCCAGCATTTCCTTGGCCTTCTTCAGCTTGGCGACCGGGTCGTCCGCAGCCGGGGCCACCGGCTGCTGCATGCCGCCGACACCGAACATGCCAGATGCCATGCCGACACCGACCAGGCCTGCCGCACCGCCATTCTCGCCTGCCGACTGGATGCCCTGGGCAACACTGGCCTGCAGGTTGGAGTTGCCACGCGCACCGGACAGCGCATCGGCGCGCTGCACGGTCTTCAGCAGTTCGCGGGTGTTGGCGTCGTACTCGATGGAGACGATGGCGGTCTTGACGATGGCCAGGCCGCGGTCCGACTTCCACTGGTAGCCCTGCTCGACTGCGGCCGACAGGCTCTGCGCGAAGCCCAGCGAGTCCTGCTGCAGCTTGGTGATGCGGTTGCCCTTGCCCGGATCGTTGGTGTACAGGCTGAAGGCCGGTGCCAGCGAGCCGACCACTTCATTGAACAGCTGGCTGGCGGCGGCATTGTCCAGATCGGTGAAATCGAACACCTGGCCTGGACGCAGATAGCTGGCCGGCACGAAGTTCTTCACGAACAGGATCGGGTCGACGATCTTCAGCGTGTACGAGCCACGGGTGACCGCGCCGACCTGGGTGTTGAGGAAGCCGTCGTCCCAGTAGATTTCCGACTGGGTGCCGAAGCGGTTGTCCGGCAGCTCCTTCAGCGAGACGAAGTAGGCGGCCTGCTGCGAGCCGGGCTGGCCGCCGAACTTGAAGCGCTCCCAGCTCTGCTTGATGAAGGTGCTGACCAGGCCGTCGCCGGCAAAGATCGACTGCGAGTTCAGGTCGTCCGAGCGCCACTCATAGCCACCCGGTTCGGCGACGAACGCAGTGATCGCGCCGTCCTGGAACAGCAGCAGGCCGTAGCCTTCGGGCACGACGATCTTCGAGCCGTTGGTGATGATGTTGGACGAGCCGCTGGTGTTGGAGCCGCGGCCGGCATTGGTGCCCTGCGGCACCGCCGCGAACAGGGCCGCCGTGGACGGCAGGCCCGCCGGCACGGTGTAGAAGTCCTTCCACTGGTCGGCCAGAACACCGCCAACCGCACCCTTCACCGCCTGTACCAGACCCATGTCCAACTCCCTGTGATTCGAGGGCAGGCACCGTGCCTGCCGAGCTGGACTGAATATAGCAGCGGTGGGGGGCGGCAGTAGTGCCGGAACATGAATCCGGATCAGCGCCGGCCAGTACCGGTTGGCCCGGCCCGTACAGCCTGCAGCACGGCCGCCATGTCCAGCGCCCCCGACCCGGACGCCAGTGCCTGTGCGAACAGCGCGTCGCTGGCGTCGATCAAGGGCGCATGCATGCCCACCTCATGGGCGGCAGCGGCTACCAGCCCACTGTTCTTGCGCACGTCGGTGATCGACGCCTGCACGCTGAAGTCACCACGGACCATCTTGTCCAGCTTGATTCGCGATACTTCGCTGGCCATCGGCCCTGCATTGAGCACCTGCGCGAAGCGGTCCAGCTCAATGCCGTGGGCCTCGGCGAAGTGCACCGCTTCGGCCAGGCCGGTGACCAGGGTGATCAGGTACAGGTTCACCGCCAGTTTCATGCGCAGCGCGGACGGCACTTCACCACAGCACACCGTTTGCCTGCCCATCGGTGCAACCAGTGGGGCGGCTGCCGCGAGGTCGACATCCGCACCGGCCAGCAGGACCACCAGCTGCGCCGCTTCGGCCTGCACGCGTGAGCCGGACACCGGCGCTTCCACGTAGCGGCCGCCCGCGGCACGGATCTGCCCGGCCAGCGCCTGCGAGTACGCTGCCGAGCTGGTGCCCATGTTGATCAGCAGGCGGCCCTCGACCCGCTCGCCGAACGCCGCGCCATGCCGATCGAGCACGCTGTCGATGGCATCGTCATTGGCCAGCATCAGGATGACGGTGTCGCAGGCCGCGAATACTTCGTCCACTGTCTCGCAGACGCCGATGCCGGCGGCGCGCGCGGCAGCGTGGTTGCGGTCGGAGCGCGACCAGCCACGCACGATGTGGCCGGCATGCGCCAGATGCGCCGCCATCGGCGTTCCCATCACGCCCAGGCCGATGAATCCAACGGGCATGGCCGACTCCAGATCTGGACAGGGCGCCCATCATGCCGCAGATGGACGCCGTGTGGCTCAGGTGCCCGCGCGCAGGATCAGTGCGTAGCCCACCAGCAACAGGACGCACAGCGGCAGCGTGACGAAGGAGGCGATCATCCAGCGCAGCGCCTTGCGTGATGCCACCGTCGCCGGGCCGATCTGGCCGGCGGCGAGCAGCGAGGTGGTGCGGTTGGCGTAGACCGTGGCGACGATGCCGAAGGGCCAGAAACCACCGAAGATGCTCAGGATCGCCCACATCAGATAGTTCTTCGGGGCCGCCGGGGTGGTGTGTTCCATGTATTGAATCTCCTTGATCGGGGGAGCGGATTATGTCGTCCGCTCCCGGTGCAGGACAGTGGGCGGAATGCTGCGCGCTGCGCAGACATCGCTGGGCCACGCCAGGGCCTGTGAAAACGGGTGTTTCCTGCCGGTGCAGCGCCCTGTGGGACGTGAAGGCGCCCGAATGCCACGGATATTCACGTCATTATCATCATGTTTCTCTTGAAACTCCGATTCGATAATCGGAAACGCCGGCACTGTGAAGACGCCGGCGGAGTCCGGATCCGTCCGACGTCCGCATCGTCGACCTACCGACGGCAACCCCCTGGGGGCATGGGGGCGGACAGCGTGCGCGTTGATCTGTGTGTGCAGCGGCTGGCGCGAAGCGCGGCGTAGGCATCGCAGCATCACGCAATGAAGCCAGACGCTACGCATTGCGCGATCGCCTGGTGCAGCTGCACCGGGGCGCCATTCGCAAGGGGAGTTTCAATGCACAGGCAAGTCAGTGAGATGTTGCAGCGCGCCTACCAACCCTACCGGTCCTTGCCCGACCTGCTGGGCGCGTTCGTCAAGGAGTTCTCGCAGCACCATGCATTGCGCGGAGGCCGCGTCCATCTGCGTGGCCCCGGCGCCAACGCGTCGGAAGCAGGCCACGACGCGGGCGGTACGCGTACACGCGGCAGCAGCCAGCGCCTGCCGATCCGCTATGGCGGCGAAGTACTGGGTGAGCTGCAACTGGAAGGGGACGCCGGTGATCTGGACAGCAGTGCACTTGCGTTGGGCGAGGTGTTCGCACACCGGTGCGCGCACCTGATCAAGCGCTACGAAGCGCAGGCCTGGGCGGAGCAGGCGCTCAGCCGGTCGTTGCTGCTGGTGGGTGCCTGCGATGCGCTGAAGCGGATGGAGGAATTCGTCGAGCGCGCCGCCGCCAGCCGGCTGCCGGTGCTGCTGCGTGGCGAGTTCGGCACCGAGAAGATGGAGCTGGCCGCTGCCCTGCACAGCTGCGGCCCGCGCCGGCGCGGACCGTTCGTCGAGGTCAACTGCGCCCATCCGCAGGAAGAACCTGCCCACTGGTTTGACCGGGCGCGCGGCGGCACCGTGTACTTCCATGAGGTGGACGAACTTCCGGTGCCGCTGCAGGCGCAACTCTCGCATTGCATTCGTGGCCTGCAGTCAGCGACGGCCGACGCAGGTTCCGCGCGCGCGATCCGGGTCATCGCCTCGACCAGCGCCGACCTGGAGCAGCGCGTGCGCGAACGCCAGTTCTCGCGCGCACTGCTGGCCGGGCTGGAGTTCCTGACCGTGGACATTCCCCCGCTGCGCGAGCGAAGTGAAGACATCGATGCGCTGGTGGCGCGTTCCCTGCAGCTGCATGGGTTCAACCCGCAGGTCATCAGCGAAGACGTGCTGGAAGCGCTGCGCGGCCATGACTGGCCGGGGAATCTTCTGGAGATGGAACGCGTGGTGGTCCGTCTTGCGGTGATGACCGGCGGCCGCAACATCCACCGCGAAGACGTTCTGCGCCATGCACCGGGATTGAAGCTGGGCGGCGATCCTGCCGGCACCGGGCTGACCCTGCCGCGTGCGGACGATCCGCTGGCGAGCGCGCCGGTGTCTGTGCCGGAACCGGCTGCGGCGGATCCCGCGGCTGCATCACGCGAGGGCCTGCACGAGGGTCTCAAACGTGCGCTGGCCTACCTGAAGGATCACGCCGCCGAACCGGTGACGCTGGGTGACCTGGCACGCCAGGCGCATGTCAGCCAGTCACACCTGGGCTTCCTGTTCCGCAGCGAGCTGGGCACCACCTTCAAGCTGCTGCTGCAGCAGCTGCGCATCGAACACGCCAAGCAGCTGCTGCGCGGCGGGCAGCGCCTGCGCATCACCGATGTCGCCCTCCAGGTCGGCTTCGGCGACCTGAGTCATTTCGAGAAGAGTTTCCGGCGCGTGGTCGGGGTCAGCCCGCGCAGCTATCGCCGTACGCCAGAGCAATGAAAAACCCCGGCGCAGGCACAGGCCTCGCCGGGGTCGATCATCGCCGCAGCGAGCGCTACCTGGCGTTCGCTTCGGTCGCGCGGCGCACCGCTTCTTCGGCGGCCTCGTCGGCAAGTCGCGCGGCTTCGTTGGCGGCATCGACCGCCCGCTGGGACACCGCCATCGCTGCGCGGATGCCTTCCTCGCTGGCGGCCATTGCCGCATCGGCCAGCTCCTGCGCGATCTGCATGGGGGTCTTGCCGCCGGGATGGTCCGGCGTGGGGAACGGAGAAGGCGGGATCGGGAAGGTCATCGCTGGAACTCCTTCTGGGGCTGGGGATGGGGGACCGCCGTTGCGGTCCCCCAGGATATGGCGCAATGCCGCCTGGGCATCGGCCAGGATCTGCTGGGCCTGCTGCCGTGCGGCCACGCGCCCGGCAGCGACTGCCACGCCGGCAGCCGACGCCAATGCTGCCGTGGCCGCCTGCGGGCCTTGATCAGGCCCGGCGGCGGAGGATTCCCGGCTCACACCGCATCCGCCTGGTAGCCGATCTCCGCCTCATCCTCGGAGAAACGACGGATGCGCCGGTAGTCGAGGAGGGTGATGACGTTGTCTTCCACCTGGATGACAGCCTGTTCCTTCGAGCCATCGATGGCGAACAGCACGCTGGCACCATCCTGGCCAAGCCGGCCGTGCGAGACCGGGTGGCTGTTGAGGAACTCCTGTGCGCTGCGCAGCTGCCTGCGCGCGGCCTCGCGCAGGCGCTCGCCGTCCAGGGGTACGCCGCTGCCATCGCTCATGAACTGGGCGACCTGCTGCGCGGCCAGCGAGATGCGCGCGTAGCCGATCTGGCGGTTCGCCGCCAATGTTTCGGCAATCGCCGCGCGCACCTGGTCCGGCGACGGCAGGTGCGGAAGCTGGGGGCCGTCGAGGTAGCCGAACAGCATCGGCAACAGCGTCTGCAGGGCATGGGTTGCACGTTCAAGGCGCAACTCGCTGCTGGAACCGGTGGGATGCGAGCGCTGGTAGAAACGGAAGTAGTCGGCGAACTCGATCGGCCTGCGTGCATGCAGCAACGCGAAGCGGGCTGCCTCTGCCTGCATCTCGGAGGCGTGGGCCTGGCCGCCCTGCTCGCTGGCCAGCTGGCACAGCGCCAGCGACTCGCGGAAGTCCAGTTGCTGCAGCAACGGTGCATCGCCGGCGCCGACCGCGACGAGGAAGGCACGATACGCGCCCAGTGCCTGGTTGCTGAGCAGGCTGTGGCGGGCCAGCACGCCCTGCACCTCATGGCTCAGCAGGTTGCTGGGCTGGCCCGCTTCGAGCTGGCGCAATGCGTCCAGCTCGTCATTGTCCAGGCTGAGCAGCTTGACCGGGCTGACCTGCACGCCGGCGTTCGGCAGCCAGGTCATGCGCGAACCATGCAGGCCCTGCTGCACGCCGTCGAGCATCATGCCTTCGTCGCTGAACGCGTAGCGGTGCTCGTGCGAATCGATGGCCCACTGCAGCCAGTACTGGCCGCCGTCGATGAAGGGCAGCACGCGCCGGGTGCGTGAACCGAGCTGGCCGGGATGGGGGATGGAACGACCGTCAATGAAAACGCTCATGCGTGGCTCTCCTGGCGGCCTCACGTGGCCGGAAAATCCTTGAGGACGGTCGCAGCCGCACTGCCGACGCGGGTGAAGTCGTCGGTGGCGCCCTGCATCATGGTCTGCGCCTGGGTGAGCACCCTCGCATACTTTTCGTCCCCCGTCGCCAGGTACTGGGCCATGGCCACACCGGCGGCGGTGGTGGCGATGGTGGAGACGTTGCGCAGCGCGTCGGCGGCATCCTGCACGGCGATCGCCGCGGACTGCGCGACCGACTGGTAGGCCTTGCCGGCACCGCTGGTCTTCACCACGGTCGTGGCCATGGTGGCCGTCTGCACCTGGTTGATGACATCGATGACCTGGGCGTTGACGTTGCTCGGGTCCATACGGGCTCCTTGATGGGCGGGTGCGGCGGGCGGCGGCCGCTACGGGGTCACGACGCCGGGTCGGTACCGTCGGTGGCCGGGGTGGAGGGGGAGTCGGGCGTGGGGTCCTGGGCGGGACCCGCTGCCGGTTCCGGACCAGGCGTGGAGTCGGGCGCAGGACCGGGCGCTTGCGCCGCGCCGTTGCCTGCAAGCTGTTCGAGCGTATGCAGGCTGGCGGTGGCGGCCGCAGCGTCGGCAGTGGCACCGTGGGTCTGTGCCTGCAGGACGCTGATGGCGGTCTTTCCTTCTGCGGTGGCCGCGGCGATCACGGCCGCTGGCGGAGGTGGGGTGGGTACCGGGCCGGGAAGCGGGATCACGTTCGGCGGCGGTGGTGTGGGCGGTGGCGGGGCCGGCGGTGGCACCGGCCACGGCGCGTTGATCATCTTCGCGCAGGCGGCGGTGACCGCTGCCGAGCTGACCATGCCGGCGCCCTGTTGGCGCGCGACCGCGTTGTGCATGGCGGTGCCCAGCGTCTCCAGCATCACCATGTCGAGCATCCCGAAGGCCTGTGCTGGTGCCTGGCCTACCAACAGGGTGGAGGCGGCGGCGACGCTGTCGACGATCTGGCTGTTGACGGTGTTATCACTGCTCATGACGGAACGGCTCCCTTCTGGATGATCAGGGCCAGGACCTGGGCCAGGCTTGCGCCGGCGGTCACTTGGCCGCGTTGCTGGTTGGCGACGGCGTTCTGCATGGCCAGGCCGAGGCTGTCGGCCATGGCCAGGTAGGTGGCCGACATCGCGAACGAGGGTGCCAGCGCGATCGCCAGCCCGGAGCCGGCGCTGGCAGCGTCCAGCAGATAACCGGTGGCAGGCGATGCGGGCATCGATCAGGGGCCCGGCGTGACGCCACATGGGGCGGGGGCTCGGTAGTGGACGTCACGCCGGGCCGACACGTCAGCGCAGGCCCAGGATTTCGCGGGTGGCTACGCCATTGGAGGCGGTGTCGATCGCATACAGGGTGGATACCCCCTGGGTGGTCGATGCCTGCATGGTCACGTAGGACTGCTGCTGGTTGTTGGTGGCGTTGTGCGCGGCGTTGGACAGCGCCTGGCTGGTGGCCACGAACAGGTTGCCCATTGCGATCGCCGGCGCATCACCGAGGACCTTGGTGTTGACCTGCGAGACCGAGTCGGTGATCTGACTGTTGACGGCGGTGGGAAAAGCCATGGTGAATGCTCCTTGGATGGACAGCACTACAGGAACGGAGATTGCCGGCGGCTAGCAGACTCAGCCGAGAATCTTCCGGGTTGCGGCGCCGGTGGCGCCGGTATCGACGGCGTAGAGCAGGGCGACGCCCATCGTGGTCGCGGCCTGCGCCGTGACATACATCTGCTGCTGGGCGAGCGTCGCGTTGTGGGCGGCATTGGCCAGCGCCTGCGCGGTGGCCTGGTACAGCGTGCCCATTGCCGTGGCCGGCGCCACGCCCAGCACCTGCAGGTTGGCCTGGCTGACCGAATCGGTGATCTGGTCGTTGACGGCCGTGGGAAATGCCATGGCTCAGCTCCTTGCCTGCCGGCGCATCACGCGCCGAGGATCTGCTTGGTGGCTACGCCGGTGGTGGCCGTGTCGATGGAGTACAGCGTGGCCACGCCCATGGTCGTGGCGGCCTGCGCGGTCACATAGGACTGCTGCTGGGCGTTGGTGGCGTTGTGTGCGGCATTGGCCAGCGCCTGCGCGGTGGCCTGGTAGAGATTGCCCATCGCCACGGCAGGGGCGTCGCCCAGCACTTTGGTATTGGCCTGGGTGACCGAATCGGTGATCTGGTCGTTGACAGCGGTCGGGAATGCCATGTGATGCTCCTTGGGGTTGGCGGGTCAGCTACGGAACGACGGATCAGGAACCCAGGCCGCGGACGCGGGTGCTGAGGATTTCCTTGCTGGCCACCGCGGTGGTGGCGGTATCGATCGAGTACAGCGTGGCCACGCCCATGGTGGTGGCCGACTGCGCGGTGACGTAGGACTGCTGCTGGGCGTTGGTAGCGTTGTGGGCGGCGTTGGCCAGCGCCTGGGCAGTGGCCTGGTACAGATTGCCGACCGCCACCGCCGGCGCGTCACCCAGCACTTTGGTATTGGCCTGGGTGACCGAATCGGTGATCTGGTCGTTTACCGCGGTTGGAAATGCCATGTCCTGCTCCTGCGAAAAGGTGGAAGTGCGTGGTATCCAGTGTCACGGTGCGTGGTGCCGAACTGCCTGTGCTTCACCGTGGATGCAGAGTAGAAAGAAGCGCCGGTGGCGGATTGGTGGAATCGACGGAGAATGCGGCGGAAATGCTGTGAAGAAGTGCGGGAGGATGCGAGTGGAGCCGTGGTTGGATCATCGATTTCTCCGCATCGTCCACCGCCCCTCTACTGCTGCTCGATGTAGCAGGCCATTCGCAGGTACCAATCGATGGACTGTGATTCGGCGAAGCCTCGAAGCTCGGCCACCCAGTCCGCGATCGCATCCGCGCCCACTGGCGGCGGGAACGGAACCGGCAGGCAATTGTCTGGAATGCGGGTGGCCTGATACGCGCCCAGGTAGCCGGTCAGCTCGTTCTGCGCCACGATACGCACCGCGTCCAGCTCCCAATCGACTACTGACCCGGCAACCGGCCGATCGAGCCAGGCCTGGCGGGCCATCAGGTTGGCGTTGATGTCCGCTGCCAGCGCCGCGATGTCCTGGTCATCCGGCACGTCGAAACACACCAGATGGAACCGGGCGCCTTGAGGCGCGGTCTGGAAGGCCGTGTTGTACGCCATCACGAAGGGCGCGCCGAGCACGACACCGGTTTCTTCCTGGAACTCGCGCCTGGCGGCGTCTTCGGCGGGTTCTGCGTTGCCCATGCGCCCACCCGGCAATACCCATTGCCCGGCCTGGTTGACCAGTGTCGCTGGCCGGCTGCCGGCCCAGTTGCGGATGCGATCCAGCGCCGTGTTCACCTGCATCCCCAGGTCGGCGATCGGCCATGCGGCCATGCCCGCAATCACCAGGTCGGCCCAGGGCGGCGTCGGAACGCCCGGACGCGCCGGCGGCCAGCGACTGGCTCCCATGCGCGCAGCACGGTTCACAGCGGCAAGCACGACGGGCACGGCGGCCTGCAACTGGTCGATGGCCTGGCCGGCGTTGCTGACGTCCGCGAGCGCCTGATCGATCGCGGCGCGGGTGGCTGCGCCGTTGAGTGGCATCGGTCCCGGCCATGCAGATTTCGCGGCCAGAGCGGCATGGCTGAGCGTGGCGTTGATGGCGGCCACAGCGACCGCATCGGCATCAGCTGGCGGGTCGGCGGCCACATTGGCCACCGCAACCAACGCTGCGGCCGCTTCGGCGACCAGGACCGGTGCGGCATATCCACTCCACCATGCATTGGTGATTTGCTTGCGTGCGATGAGGTACTGGTCGCCTGAGCGAAGGGTTGCATAGACCTGCGGCATGTCGTTTCTCCTGTTGGGAACGGCGGGCTGCGAGCCGAGGCGAACGCCAGGCCGGCAGCGTGGATCACGCTGGCGGCTCAGTGATTGCGATGCTCGACCAGGTACGTGAACTCATTGCGCGTGTTGACGCGCGGCGGAATGGGGGCCAGCAGGGTGTCGTAGCGGGCTTCCCATGGAGGTGTGTTGCGGCGGTCGAGGAACGGTCGTTCGGTCTCGTCGGGCAGATCGGGTGGCCCGGGTATGTCCGGATCCAGCTGCTTCAAGCGCGTGGCCAGGCTGCCGGCAACGGCGATGATCTTTTCGCAGAGCACTGCCCTGCGTTCGGGTTCTGCGAAGTCTTCCAGGTCGGTCCATTCGATGGTTGAACCCATTTCCGTGATGCGCTTCATTCCTTTCCACTCCAGCAGCGTCTCCTGCCACACTTCCGGCGTGGCCAGCACGCTCGGCAGCTCGGTGACGGCCCAGGAATAGGTCTGCAGATTCTGGGTACGCATCACATCCAGAAGCGATGCCTTCAGCCAGATGCCGGTCAGGTCCTTCAGCGCGCTGTGGTAGGCGGCCCAGTCGCCGTGGATCACCTCCGGCTCGTCGGCGTCGATCGCGCGGGTGGAGCCGGCATCCCATGCCAGCTGTTGCAGCTCGAGCTGTGGCGTCTCCCCCAGCTCGGCAAGGGCGCCGGTCAACAGCTTGCCGACCACCAGGTAGAGCAGGGCCGAGCGGGAGATCGCATCGGGAGAGAACAGGTCCTCGTCAGTCGGGGGCTTTCCGAGCAGGGGCTGGTACCGGCACCACGCCTGCAGCAGCACATGCCGCCAGTACCACGCGGTGAGCTTCTGGCCGCTCTTCTCGTCCTTCAGCTCCTTCTGCACCCGGACAGCGTGCGAGTAAGTCACGTCGTGGGTCTTGTCCATCATGTACAGGAAGTAGCCGCTGAGCGTCATCGGCAGATTCATCTGCGAGGCGTAGCCTTCGGACCAGAACTTGCTGCAGCGGGCCAGGACGATGCCCGGCGTATAGCTCTCCCAGTCCGGCTCGCGTAGCTTGTGACGCAGCAGGGCGGCGGGAATATTGATGCCATCGTCCACATTGCCGACGTTCAGCCCTTCGCCAACATTTTCCCAGCTCGAGTAGCCGACGGGTTGCAGTTCGACGGGCTGCAGCTTCAGCTGGCGTGTATTGATGTGGGTGTTGAGAATTTCGACCAGCTTTGGGCCGAACTGCAGCGCCCAGTCACCCAGCGTAATGGCATTGATTCCCTGCGTGCGGGCGCTCTGTATCGACGTCTGCAGCATTGCCACCAGCTGGCCCTTGAAGGCATAGGCGCCCTGGATGGTCTCGAACGGCAGCGGTGGCGTGACGAGTTCGAAGACGTTGCCGGAATCGGACTCAAGCTTCCATGGCAGGGTGCCGGTGATGTTGAAGACGCCCGCGACAATATGGGTGAACGCGAAGATCACGCTGTCATGGGTGCAGAACTCGATCTCGATGCCATAGGTGTTGTCCGTCAGCGCTTCACCGCCCTTGCCGATGTCGATGCCCTGGACCTCCGGGGGCTTGCTGACGATCCAGCCAAGCCGTTTGTCTATCGTGATGATTGCCATGCGAAGCCCCTGCATGAGTGCGCGACCGGGAATGGCCGGCTCAGGGGCATGCTAGAAACGGGGGGGGCCGCGGGAATCGGCCGAATCGACGCGCAATGCGGTGCCATCGCGCGGATCTGTGCCGATGCGGTGGAATCGACGACGGCGGGCCGCAGCCACGCCGTCGCCGGGGCATCAGGGCTAGAGCATGTACGGAATCTTGAAGGCCAAGGTGAAGTCCGGCGCATCCGGGGTCAGGCCGATGCCCAGCAGGGTGACCAGCGTGGTGTGCTGGTTCAGCGCGTAGGTCACGCCCAGATTCAGTGACGCCGCATTGGCGTCGCTGCCGATCACCTTCGTCCACTTGCCGCCCTGGAAGCGGGTCGACGCACGGGCGCTGATGCGGTCGCTGAAGGACAGGCTGAGGCTGGTGCGTTCATTGAACGCGAAGGCAACACCGGCACCGAAGTACACCGAGCCGCCCAGCTTCACATCACCCGGGTTCACGGTATCCGGATTGCTGTCGATATCGTTGAACCCGCGCGGGATGGAGTGCACGTAGCCGATGTTGGCGAACAGGATCGCCGGGTCAGCGGTCTTGACCATCGAGAGACCCAGGTTAGCCTGCCATACGCCGTTGCCGGTGGGCTGTTCGCGCGGCACGGCGAAGCGGATGTAGTCGTCGTCATCACGCTCGATCACCTTCCAGTCCAGGCCGTACGGTGCGCGACCGGTTGGTGCGGTCACGCCTGCCGTCAGTACCGTCTCGGGCCGCCAGCCACGTTCCCCGAACAGCCGGTAGTTGGCGCTCAGGCCGATATCGCCCAGGCCGTTGCCATTGGTCTCTTCCTGTGCGATGGCAGCGGCTGCGCCGCCCGCCCCACCTTTCTGGTAGACCGTGCGCCGTGCAAGGTAGGGCACGTCCAGGTTGAGCGTGAGGTTCGGGCTGACGCCCCAGCGTGCAGCCAGGTTGTAGGTGAGCGAATCGGACTCCACGTTCTCGATGGCGATGTTGCCGAGGAAGATCGCGTCCAGTGCGAGGAAGCCGTTGAGGGTGAGCTGCTTGCGGTCGTAGCGGGCGTAGGTGAGGCTGTTTTCGACGGTGAAGCGGCGGGAAAACAGGGCCGATTGCTGCTGCTTCACATCATCCACGCTGCGTCGCGACTCCTGCTTGGCCTGCTGCGCCTCGGCCGCCGTGCTGGCGTAGCCCTCGCTGCTTGGTGGAACGGCTGCACCTGCACCGCCCTGTGGTGTCGAGCCATGCTCGACTGCCGTTGCCGGAGCAGTTGCGACTGCCGGACCCATCGGTCCAACCCGGCCACTCAATCGCGCCTGCATGGCCTGCACCTGCATGTCCAGTTCGCGCAATCGCCGAACTTCCTGGGCGTAGTTGCTCTTGAGCTGCTCCAGCTGATTGGCCAGGGCCTGTACGTCCGCATTGTCGTCGGCCGCCGCTGGAGGCGCGGCGAGGGCGGTGCCCGCCAGCGCCGCCAGCGCCAGCGGGGTGATCCTCAGTAGGGTGTGCATGTTCGTGTCCTGCGTTGTGGAACGCGTCCCCCAATGCCGTGCCGTGCTACTGGCCCGGCCCCATGCCACGGTTCAGCGCGATTGCCTGGGCCACGTTCTGGCTCAACGGCAGGTTGCCGCCCGCGGTGTTCCTCACCAGTTCCAGCCGCAGCTGGTTGCTGGCCGCCTGGCCGTCACCGGCCAGGGCAATGCCCTGGCCGACGCTGCCATTGCGTATCCATTGCTGCACCAGTCCCTGGCCGTCCACCTGCAGCATCAGGCGTGCCTGGTTGCCGTCCAGCACGGCACTGGCACTGATGCCGGCCTGCTGTGCGCTGGCCGAATGAGCGCCGTCGGATGTCGCCGCGGGCACGGCACCGTCACGCACCACCAGCGTGGTGGCGTTGCGCGCGACGTTGCCGTCGCCGGCCACCTGCACGCTCTGCACCAGCCCACTGGCGTTGGCCAGTCCGGTGCTGTCGATGCTACGGCCCTGCGTTCCCGGCAACGGTGCGTCGGCGGCGGTTACATGCACGCTGGGCTGGAAGCTCAGCTTCGGGGTGCCACCGCTCCGGAAGTCCATGCCCAGCGTCAGCGCGCCCTGCAGCGCGGCGCCGTTGCCGGCCTGCCATTGCGAGACCATGGTTACCCCGAACCAGGCCACGGTGTTTCCGCCTACGGTGTAGCGGCCACGCATCAGGTTCAGTTCGGGATCCGGAATTTCCTTCAGGCCACGTCCTGGCGCGCCCTCGGCTGCAAGCAGGGGCAGGGCAGGGGTTGCCAGCAGCAGGACCATCAACAAGGGGCGGCGGAACATGGCGAAGCCTCCTTCAGAACAGGTCGGCATGGCTGAAGCCGAAGTCGACCAGCTCGGCATCGGTGATCGGCCCCTGTCGCGCGAAGAGCGCGCGGGCACTGGGCCGTTCGTTGGGTTGCAGCAATACCGTGTTGCGATCGAAATCACTGCCGATCACCACGAACACGGCACGTGAGGGCCAGGCCGCCAGAAACTCCGGCAGGGCCAGGCTGCGGTTGCCGAGGATCGGGTCTGCCACTTCCACGATGCCCTCACGGACCTGCTTGAGCACCACGAAATGGCGGAAGCCGCGCACGTCCATCAGTACCAGGCCGGGAACGCGCAGTGTGCGCAGGCGTTGTTCGTCGATGCGGTAGCCGCGCCCACGCATGCCCAGTGACTCCACGTAGCGCTTGATGTCGAGCAGCGAGAAGCCGCGTTCGGCGACCAGCGCCGGATCGGATACCCCCATCATCCCTTCGATGACCGTCGCCTCGTCGGTGTCCAGGTGGTAGGCGTGGCGCAGGATGGTCGCCAGCGCCGCAGCCCCGCAGCTGTAGTCGGTGTGCTGGCGTACCACGTTGCGGTAGCGCCGCTCCTGCATGCTCTCCACCTTCTGCTGCAGCAGCGCGCCGTTGGGCAGTACGCCACTGAAGCGCACGTCGCCAGCCCACGCAGATGCAGTGGCCAGCAGCAACAGGCACGAGAGCAGGCGCATCGAAAGACGGCAACGGATCATCACGGTCTCCGGCAGCAGGGGGGAGCCCCTGTCCCAAGGGGGAGGAGGAACAGGGGCTCCCGGGAACCCGGCCATTGGCGGACGGCCGGGGTGTTGCGCTTACTCGCCGCTGCCACCACCACCGCCGGTGCTGGGCTGGGCGACTGCCAGGGCAAGGCTGTTGGCCTGCAGGTTGCCGGTGCCGGAAGCCACGTTCACGCCGATGTTGCCGGAGGCGCCGGAGAAGGCGCTGCCCGACAATGCCGAGGTGTTGGTGGCGTTGACGTTCACCCAGCGCGTGGTGCTGACCGTGCCGCTGAGGCTGGCATACAGGTCGGCCACGCCCAGTTCGACGAACTGGCTGGTGCCACTCTCACGCGTGTCGAAGCCCAGGCCGCCCACCCCCGGCCGGTTGGGGTTCATCGTGGCGTTCTGGATCTGGTTGTCCAGGTCGATGTGGCCGGTGCTGTTGCCACCCGGGTGCGGCAGTTCGCCATTCCAGGTGTCCAGATAGTAGTTCGCCATCTGGTAGGCGTTGCCGGTGCCGCGGTAGGTGCCCGCGCCATAGGCCAGGGTCAGGCCGCTGACACCGCCACGCATGCCGACCTGCACGGTATCCGTGTAGGACTGCACGAAGCCGGCGTTGCTGACCGTGTTGCCGGTGGATACCTGGTTCGAACTGATGCTCGACTGCGCCACCGCCGTGGTCGCTACCGAGGCTGCGAGCGCGTTCTTCTGCTCGTTGTTGTTGCCCGAAGCGATGTTCACGCCGATATTGCCGGACGCGCCGCCGAAGGCATTGCCGCCCAGGCCTGCGGCGTTGGTGACGCCGGAGTTCATGGTGGCGTTGCCGAAGCCAGCCTGGTTGACGAACACCTCGGCGTCGGCCATGCCGAAGCTGAAGGAAGCATCGGCAGCGGACAGCGACGCGGCGTTGTCCTGCGCGTTGTTGTCGCCCGATACCACGTTGAAGCCGAGATTGCCCGATGCTCCGGCACCGACGCTGTCACCGATGGAGGCGCTGTTGGTGACCAGGCTGTTGCTGGTGGCGTTGTTGCTGATCGACTGGCGGTTGTCGATCACTGCGATGGCGGCCGAGTCGAGGTCGATGTCACCGGTGATGTTCGGGTCGCCGGAGAAGTTGATATCGGTACTCAACCGCAGGTCCTTCTCCAGGTTCACGTCGACGCCGTGGTTGTTCTTTTCCTTGCGTTCGTCGGCCTGGATGTTGCTGTGCTTCTGCACATTGACGTTGACGGTGCGGTTGCGCACATCGTTGTCGGTGTGGTTGTGCGTGTCGTTGCGGGTTTCGCTGACGGTGTGGTTGTGGTTGATGTTCGCGTTGGCGTTCTGGTTGTCCCAGCCATTGGCCGCAGCTGCGGTCGAGGCAGTGGCAATCGCCATGGCGAGCATGGTCTGTTTGACGGTCGCTTTCATGGTGCCCTCTCTCTCATCAGGTGGTGCATCGGTTGGGTGGTTGTCACGGGCGGTCCTGCACGACCAGGCCGAGCACATTGGCCGTGTCGTTGCCGCTGCCCGCTATCTGATTGAGTTGCAGGACCCCGTCGAATCCCCGCAGCGCGGTGCTGGCCACACCAACGCTACGGGTGCCCGTCGCAACGCCGCGACCGGCGTCGTCCCGCCCCCCTGCCAACGCGGAACCTTCGGCGGCCAAGGCCGAGTCGTCGGTTTCGCGTATGCCCTGTCGGGCCAGCGTCGCGCTGACGACGTTGAGCGTCGTGTTGGCGATGCCGCTGGCCTGGTTGATGGATGCGATGCCGCTGGCGCCCGCCAGTGCATCGCCGCCGATATCGGCGCGTGCGTGCAATGGTGCCGACAGCACCCGGTTGCCGCGCAGCAGTTGCTGGGCGCTGATCGCCACATCGGCGCGCTCGCCGGTGGCGATGCCACGCAGGTTGGCCTGCTGGTTGAGGTCACCGGCGGCCTGGTTCACCGCGATCGTGCCATTGGCATCGGCCAGTGCGCGGCCGTCGATACGGGCTACATCCAGATAGGCCAGCATGCCGCTGTACTCGTCGCAGTGCGCAAGCGACGGCGCCATCGCCAGCATCAGCAGCGGCAGGTAAGGGCGTTTCACTTGCCACCTGCCGGGGCCGGTCCCTGCAACGGGAACTGGGCGAGGGCGCCGCGCACCGTATCGCCAATGCCGCGTGTGCTGTTGCCCACCGCGCCCAGCGGACCGCTCATGGCGCCGCCGAGGCTGCTGCCGACCATGCCGTCGCTGCTGCGGCCGAGCGTGCCACCAAGGGCCTGCTGGGTGACGCGCTCGACCGTCGTCCCCCCCGGCGCCGAAGCCGCAGCGGCGTGCCCTGCACCCATGCCTGCATAGTCCTCGTCACTCAGCTCGTCCATTGCGCCGCTACCGGTGCGGGTGCCAAGCGCGGCGGCGATCTCGCGCTGAGGCTTTGGATCGGCAATCAGCGCCATGCCCGGTGGCGCCATCCGGTAGGCGGGGCGCGCCGACACATCGCGCAACAGGACGATTTCGCCCGGTTGTGCCTTCACCGCTTGGCGCGCGCCGGAACCGGCTGCGTTCATGGCGACCGACAACAGGGCCAGCGCCAGGGGTGCCGCCAGGCCACGAATGAGGGTGGTGCCGTCCATGCCGATCTCCCGCGGTGGGTGCGGCGGAACCACGCATCAACCGTGCCAACTGCCGGAGGCCCGTGCCGCAACCGACGGCCGGGGTGCGGCGCGGCCGGGTGGCGCCAGGGCGTTACAACGGCGTCGGGAAATTGTTGGGATTGCGCAGCCCGCAGCTGCCACAGGGCAAGGCGGATGCCCGACTGTCGCATTGTTGTTACAGGTGACATCGCCGACTGCAACGGTGCCGCTTCAGCCGGTGATTTCTTGACGCGCTGCTCATTGCGCTGGCGTTTAGCGCAGCGCTAGGATCCGCCCATCAAAGGCCGCCCCGGTGGCCGAAGAAGTCCCGGCGGGGGGCGGCACGCCGGTGATTGCCTGACAGTCCGCCGACGGTGTCCGGATGCTGGGGGAAGCATGGCGGCGGTCCCGGAGGCTTCAACATCGCGCTGTGTACTGTGGTTCGGCGAACCGCTGGCAAGCGAGCGCAGCGCGCTGGCGGCCGCGGGCTGGTATGTACGCAGCATCCATCCCGATTCCGGCATGGCCATTGGCCTGCGTGGGCGCGATCGACTGCTCGCGGTGGTTGATCTACGCCATATGGATGAGGCGGCGCTGCAGTTGCTGATGCCGTGGATCGAACAGCACCAGCATCTGCCCTGGCTGGCAGTGCTGCCGCCGAGCGCAGGTGCCACGCCAACGGCATGGCTGCCGCTGCTGCAGTTCTGCCTGGCGCGCTTCACGCTCCCGTTCGGCCTGCAGGACCTGGTCAGTGCGATGCGCCAGCAGTTCGATGCGGATGAACCCTCTGTCGATGGCGCGTGCAACGGGCAGGGGCCGCGCGCATTGATCGGCGAGAGCCCCGCGCTGCATGCCGTGCGCACGGTGCTGCACAAGTTCGCTCCGGTGGAGTTGCCGGTGCTGGTCACCGGTGAAACCGGGACTGGCAAAGAATTGGCCGCACACGCGCTGCATGCGTTGTCCGGGCGCGCGGGCAGGCCATTCATCGCCGTCAACTGCGGTGCGATCCCGGCCAACCTCGTGCAGTCGGAGCTTTTCGGGCACGAGCGCGGCTCGTTCACCGGTGCCGACAAACGCCAGATCGGCGTGTTTGAAACGGCCCAGGGCGGTACCGTATTCCTCGATGAGGTGGGCGATCTGCCAGCGGAGGCCCAGACCAGCCTGCTGCGGGTGCTTCAGGAAGGCACCTTCGAGCGGGTCGGCAGCAGCCAGCCGTTGCGCGCCGACGTGCGGGTGCTTGCCGCAACCCACGTTGAGCTGGAGCATGCCGTGGCCCATGGCCGTTTCCGCAGCGATCTCTACTACCGCCTCAACGTGCTGCGGATGCTGATGCCGCCGCTGCGCGAACGTGGTGCTGATGTGCAGCTGCTGGCCGAGCACTTCCTGCGCTGCTTCCGGTTGCGCCACACGGTGCGCGCACGCGGCTTTTCGCCGGCGGCGATCCAGGCGATGCGCCGCTTCGACTGGCCGGGCAATGTCCGCGAACTGCTCAACCGGGTGCAGCGCGCTGCGATCATGGCCGAAGGGGAACTGATCAGCGAACGGGACCTGGAACTGGGCGCGCCGGTGCCGGCCCCGCCCGGCGCGATGCTGCACGATGCGCGTGGCCAGGCCGAACGTGATGTGTTGCTTCAGACCCTGCGCCAGACCGGCTACAACGTGTCCGAATGCGCCCGGCAGATGCAGATTTCGCGGGTGACGGTCTACCGCCTGTGCCGCAAGCACCGGCTGGAGCTGCCGGCGCAGCGCTGATCAGCCGGCCGGCACGTGCTTGAACAGGCGCAGTGGCGTGCCTGGAAGACGCTCGACCACGCCCTTGGCTTCCAGGTCCAGCTGCACGGCCTTCAGCCACCAACCGGCCGTGGCCCCTTGCGGAAACAGCGATGCGGGCAGGTGCGGCAACAGCGCCTGCTTCGCCTGCGCCACCGTCATCCCGGGAGGTTGCCTGGGTAAGGCACGCAGCAGGGCCGTGCGCATGGCCATGTACTTGGCACGGTCCACGCGCTGGATGTACCCGGGCGTGGTGATGCTCTCGATCTCGATCCGCTCGGCGTCAGACATGGGTATCTCCTGCGACCTCGATGCGTGGGCTGCGGAAGCCCATGGCGATCCACGCCTTCATCAGCCGGGCATAGAACCGCAGCGAGCGGGTCTTCAGGTTAGGCACATCGTCGGGAAGGACAGAGGCGTCAGGAAGATCACTGACCATCGTCCGCATCTCCACGGCGGGTCGTATCGAGTCCGGCCACAACAGGCCATACAGGCTCAGCCAATGGCCACCGCTGAACTCCAGGAAGAGCGGGGTATTGCAGCAGCCCGCCACGACGCGGCGGCTGCCGCCCCTGCTGGACAATCGCAACGCGCGCAGCATGGAATGTCCGGCATCGATGCTGACGCGATCCTTGCGATGCATTACGAAGAGCGTCTGGCCGTGCGGGCCCAGCACCTGCGGTGCTCCGGGCATCGACTGCAGCTGGGCGCCGGCCCTGCGGCAACTGTCGCAGCAGCATTCGACGGTGGCGATGGGACTGCCGGTGGCGGTCAGGAGCACCTGGCCGCAGGCGCAGGCAAGGGACTGGTGTGAGGCCATCTTCGTTTTCTCCTGGGGTATTCATCCTCTCGACGAAACAGCGCGCTGGAAATCGACACCACCTGCCTTCAAGGTCGCGACATCCGGTAGCGAACGCGATACAGATCCAACCCTGCACCGTCCGCGCGTCGCGCCGAATAGGTCAAGGTGCCGGGTTGCGAGCCATCCAGCATCGCGCCGTAGCTGTCGCCGGAGGCCTCGTTCAATGGCGAGGGCAATGCATGGCCTGGGTCATAACGGCCTCCACGCTCGTAGGCAATGAACTGGCGCACCGGTGCACTGCCGAAGTCCAGGGCGCGGGCAAACAAGAGCGTCCGGCCGTCGCCCAGGAACGTGGCATCGAACTCCTGCGCGGCGGTATTGATGCCACCAGCCAGCGGCCGCGCAGGCTGCGCCACGCCGCCGATCATCGTGGCGCTGTAGAGGTCATGGCCGCCGGCACCGCCCGCACGATCGCTGGAGAACAACAGCGTACGACCGTCCGGCGAGAGCATCGGCGCGAACTCATCGGCCGCGCTGTTCACTGCGGGGCCAAGATTGACTGGCTCCCCGAATCGACCGTCGCTCGCCATGCTGACCCGATACAGATCGTCGCCTCCCTGGCCGCCTGCGCGATCCGAACAGAAGTACACCACGCGGCCATCGGCGGAAAAGGCGGGATCGAAGTCGCGTCCCTGCGTGTTGAACGGCACCGGCGTCGCCGGCCGCCAGCGCTGCCCATCGTTGCGGGCGACCCAGATGTCATACCCGCCCGGACCGCCGGGCCGGTTGCGGCTGAACCACAGCGCGGTCTTTCCGTCGGGGCTCAAGGTCAGTCGAATCTCGTCGTACTGCGTGGATGCAACGCCCGGGGCAAAGCGCTCGGCCGGGCCGACGATCTGCAGCCCCCTTGATGGAGACGCGGGAGTCGACGCAGCAGCCAGCAGCACCACGGCCAACAGCGCCTTCATGCCTGTCGCTCGAAGTCGCTGACCCAGTTGGTTTCCCAGTTGCGCCCACCATCGGTCGAGGCCGCCTGTTCCCAGCGCGCCGAACGCGGGGTAATGCGTGACCAGATCACCCGTGTCTGGATTGATCGACCGTCGTGCTGGTCTTCGCCGAAGAAGCGGCCGACACCGGCCTGGAAACCACCGCGCAGTGGCGCGCCGATCCGGGTTGGCTCCCGGCCATCCAGCCACCAGCTCAGCCAGTGCTGCTCCGCCGCATTCCAGGCACGGATGCCCATGCCGCGCAGCGGTGCTCCAGGCACGTCCATCAGGTTGTCACCCACGTTGCCGAATCCTCCCAGTACCGGCCAGTTGTGCAGGGTGCCGTTGAACGCGTCCCACGCATCACTGCCTGCCAGCCGAGCGCGCAGGCGGCGATGGCGCACGTTCCAGCGGCCTGCCAGGAAATCAAAATCGCCCGGTGCATCCGGCAGCTTGGGAAGCGGAGAGGGGACCGCAGCAGTGCGCCGGAATGAGTTGCGCCAGTTCACTTCCCAGTGCGCACCGGCATCGTCGGAGAACGCCTGTTCCCACCACGGCTCATCGCCATGGATGTCATGCCAGCGGAACCAGACCTCGATGGGGCGTCCCTTGAAATCATCGCGACCGCGGAAGCTGCCGCCATCGCCCTCGAAAACGCCGCGCACGGGAGCTTCGATACAAGCAGGGTTACGGCCATCGATCCACCAGATCGACCACAGGGAAGACACCGGATCAAATGCACGCACGCCCAGGCCCCTGTAGGGGCCCGAGGGCAGCGCCATGACGTTGTCATCGATGGTGCCGAGCCCGCCCAGGGTGAGCCATACCGCGCTGGCGCCGGTGAAGGCTTCCCAACGGGTATCGCCCACCAGGCGCTCCTTCAGCCGTTGGTGCTGGACCTGCCAGTTGCCCTGCAACCATTTCCAGTCTGCGCTGTGGCTGGCCAGGGCCCACCCGGAGGGAAGCGCGGTGGACGCCGCCGTGGCGGCCAGGGTGGCCAGAAACTGCCGTCGATCCATGTGCGTGATCCCCTACCGGAGGTGCCTCCATCGTTGCGGGCAGGAGGGGGATTGACCACGCGGATATAGGGGCTCAGGCTAAGTCACACTTATGGTCACCCAGCGCCAGCTGCCATCGCTTGCCGCCATCCGTGCCTTCGAGGCGGCGGCACGGTTGGGCAGTTTCGCCCGCGCCGCCGAGGAGCTCGACACCAGTGCGGCATCGGTGAGTTACCACGTGCGCCGGCTGGAGGCCCAGACCGGTACCTGCCTGTTCCTGCGCCACGCACAGCACGTGGAACTGACGGTGGCGGGTGCCAGCGTCGCGCAGGAGGCCACCCGAGCCTTCGACGCGCTTCGTGCCAGTTTCATGCGTGCCGCTGACATGGATGCGACACGATTGCGCCTGTCCGTATTGCCGACGCTGGGCACCAGCTGGTTGACGCCGCGGCTGGGCAGCTTCCGCGCTCGCCACCGGAACCTCGTGCTGGAACTGGACCTGTCGGCAGAGCCGCAGGACCTGGCCGCCGGGCGTTTCGATGCCGCCATCCGCAACGGACATGGCGAGTGGCCCGGTCTGCAGGCCACACCCCTGTTTCCCAGTATTTTCACCCCGTTGTGCGCGCCGGCGCTGCTGCCGGCGGCAGACGGGCTCGGTCGCCGGGCTTTGGAAGTTCCGCTGCTCGGCAGGCCTGACTGGTGGGCATTGTGGTTTTCCGCACATGGCGCTGTTCCGCCGCCGCCCAAGGAAAGCTTCGTCACCCCCTTTGCGATGGAGCATCTGGACGTCGGCGCTGCCATTGCCGGGCAGGGCATCGCCATCGGTTCGCCGATCCTGTTCCAGGCCGAACTGGACAGTGGGCGCCTTGTGCAGGCACATCCCGATGTGGCCAGCGACGGGCGCGGTTTCTGGTTCGTGGCACCGACGGCGCGCAGCCGCAGCGCCAAGGTCATTGCATTCGGTGACTGGCTGGGCGAGCAGGCCGCGCAGGCCAGGCATGCGGCGCGACATCATCTAGCGCGCACGGTGACGCCATGAACCAGAGCCCCGAACTGCTGCGACGCCTGCTACGTGCCAAGGACCGGATGGACCACGCCAGTCACGAGGACTGGCCGGTGGCCCGCCTGGCCGAAGTGAGTGCCGTATCGCCCGCGCATTTCGCGCGTTCGTTCAAGCAGGCATTCGGGCTGCCGCCGCACCGCTACCTGCTCAGCCGCCGCATCGAACGGGCCGTGGCGATGTTGCGTGACACCGACCTGCCGGTCACCGAGATCGCCGCGCAGACCGGCTGGAGCAGTCTGGGCACCTTTGGCCGCATCTTCCGCGACATCACCGGCGACAGCCCGGGCAATGTGCGCGAGCGTGAGCGGGCCGGCCAGGCGACGCCGGCCGGCGTGCCGGAGTGCCACGCACGTGCCGCGCAGCGACCGGACCTGAACATCGCAGTTTTGGAGAAGCGGCGCCGTGAGGCGGTTGCTAACGTGGATCCCACCTGAGGGAGGTCCCATGACAAACACTGTGAACACGGTCGGCCTGTATGTGCGCGACCAGGATGAAGCACTCGCGTTCTACGTCGGCACGCTCGGCTTTGAAGTGCACACCGACGTGCGCAATGGCAGCTACCGCTGGCTGACGGTACGCAGCCCGGGCCAGGACGGATTCCAGCTGGGCCTGTTCGTGCCCGGTCCGCCCACACACGACGCGGCCACCGCGCAGGCGCTGCAGCAGCTGGTGGCCAAGGGCGCAATGCCGCCACTGGTACTGGCCGTGGACGACTGCCAGGCGTGCTACGCGCAATGGCTGGCGCAGGGCGTGGAGTTCACGCAGGAGCCGGTCGAACGCTACGGCGCCGTCGATGCCGGATTCCGTGACCCGTCCGGCAATGGCTGGAAGATGATCGAAGCCCGCTCCGAAGCGAGGCGCCGGCAATGAGCCGCGATGGCTGGGCACGGCCCGTGCACCGCTGGACCTCGATCGTGTTCACCCTGGCGGTGATCGCCAACTTCGTGGTGCGCGGGCTGGGGCAGGGCGAGCCTGCGGCGTGGATCACCTATTCGCCGCTGCCGCCCTTGTTCCTGCAGCTGTTCACCGGGTTGTACCTGTTTGCGCTGCACTACACAGGAAAGCGCCGCAGCGCCGGGCAGGGCGCTGCGGCTTGACCCAGGGTCAGGCGGCAGCGTCTGCGGCGTAGGCCGCCAACAGCGCCGGAAGATCCTCCATGCGCTGGAAGATCACCTGCGCACCGGCCGCACGCAGTGCCTCGGGCGTGCTGTGGTGCGGGCCGCCTTCGCTGAAGCCGAACACGGTGGCACCGGCAGCGACACCGGCGGTTGCGCCGGTCACGGTGTCTTCGATGACCGCGCAGCGCTTCGGGTCCACGCCCAGTGCCGCGGCCGCCGCCAGGTAGACGTCCGGGTGCGGCTTGGTGTTCGGCATGTCCTGGCCGCTGTAGACGTGCTCGCCGAAGGCATCGAGGATGCCGACCTTGCCCAGCTGCAGCTGCACCTTGTGCAGATCGGCGCCGGACGCGCAGGCAATCCGCCCGCCGGTTTCCGCTGCGATCGCCCGTACTGCCTCCGGTGCGCCCTGGATCGCCTGCAGGTCACGCTCCAGCGCAACGTTGCGCTGCAGGCGGAATTCCTCCAGCCATTCCTCGGTGAACGGCTTGCCGGTGCGTTCTTCGATCAGCCCGGCCAGGTGGGCCACGGACTGGCCAAGGAAGACTTCGCCCGCCTGCGCCGGAGTCAACGGCCAGCCGCGTTCGGTCAGCATCTCGGAGAGGACGCGGGCCACCAGCGGCTCGGAATCAACCAATACGCCGTCGCAGTCGAACAGCACGGCATCGAAGGGAAAACGGGACATCTACAGCTCCAGGGGGCAATGAGGTGGTGCAATTGCCCGCCATTTTCCCACAGCCATCCTTGCGTGGCACCCGGACCGGGTGCCACCCATTCCCGGCAGGCCGGTCAGCCCAGATCACACCCCGCCGGTTGCGGCCAGGTGGTGGCCGGCAGCATGTTCTTCAGCGATGCCGGGGCGTTGATCGCCACGTAGCTGGCACCCAGCAGCTCCTCCAGATCGGCGATGGTCACCAGGTAGCTGTCCAGGCTGCCGAGGTTCGCTTCGTTGGGGATGATCCAGCTGATCGTCTTGGCCGTGCCGGTGTTCGGATCACGGGTGATGATCGTCTTCCAGAAGAACTCCGGTGTCGGAATGCCATGGCTGGCCAGGAAGTAGTCGTTGGCCGCATCGCCGTAGACCACGCCACCGTAGACATCCACCGGCGCGATGTCGCGGTAGCACTCGGCCACGTTCTCGGCCTTCACCCAGATGCCCTGGTTGAAGCTGGAGACCTGCGGGACGATATTGGTCATGTAGTTGGCGCGGCGGATGTAGGTCGCGTTGTCGTCCATGTGATTGGAGGTCACCAGATGGCCCCGGTCATAGCCGGACCTGATGCTGGCGTAGGAGGCGGTGCTGGTCTGCCCGAGGCAGCCGGCCGGCAGGTCCGGGTCCTTGTAGAAGCTGGACGGCCGCGCGGCCGAACCAGTGTCTGCGGTCAGGGTGTATTCGTAGCGGGTGGCGCTGTGGATGCCGCAGTCGTAGGTGAGCACGAAGCCGCCCTTGTTGAGGGTGACGACCTGGGCCTGGGCAGCGCCGGCGAAAGCGCTGAGGACGAACGCGAAGAAGAAGCTTGCAAGGCGCATTGCGGTTCTCCAGCAGAAGTTCAGGGCGCAGCCGTCCGCCTCGACCTGGCAGGGCGAGGTCATGGGGAGACGGTGCGGAGTCGGGTGCAGCGGATTGCGGTGGGACGTGACCGCGTTGTTGGGCTGCGTAGGCCCTGCGGTGTCGTAAGCGTCACAAGCTGTCGTCTTTCGGTCAACGACGAAAAGACGAAGCTGTGACAGCGCGCAAGCACTGGTGATGTGTCAGATCAGGTGGCGCGTGGGTGCAACCTACGCGTGCTAGGCGCAGGGATGCCCGTCGTTGCCTAGCTCAGGGCGGTGCAAGCAGCACGTAGTCGCCGCGGCGCGCCCCGGGTACGAGCGACCATCCGGGCTCAAGGCTCAGCTGCCATCCAGTGCCTTGCAGCAGTTCCCCTGATGCAGGTGCCTGGACGAACACGGCCTTCCAGTCGTTCTGCATCAACGCTCCGTCGGTGACCGTCAGCGTTCCCCATACGTCGCTGAGCTGCATCGTGGGATACACCGTGCCGCTGCCAGGCAGCGGCTGCATGTTGCCTGGGTCGAACTGGATGCGCATGCTGCGAAGATCCAGCCGTAGTACCGGCCCTGTGACGAAGCGGGCCCGGTTGCGCTCGAGCAGCGCAAGGCGCTGCTGGTCGCGCTGTACTTCCAGCCTGCGCAGTGCAGGCCCGCCATGACGCGCTGCGGCGATACGCAGTGCGGATTCGTCGGTAGAGGGAGTGATACTCGCGTGCTCTGCCAGAAGTGTGCCGAGATCCCGGGCGTGGAGGCCGAGATCGCGATGCCATCCGGGCGAAACCTGGTCCAGCAGCAGGCCATAGGCCGGACCGGTTGCATAGGCGAACGAACGGACGAAGCTGCGATCACCGGCATGCGCGCGGAGGTCATGAAGTGTGGCTTCGATGCGTGCAGCAGGCGTGGGGTTGCCGACGAGAACGCCCGTGTACTCGGCCAGGCCCTCGTTCAACTCCAGCGCGGCTTCTTCCTGGGCGGCAGCAGGGGAGCGACGGTAACGCTCAGCACGGAACGCGAGCGCATCGTTCATCGCATTGCGCTGTGCGCCAGGGCCGGTCGCTGACAGGGCCGCGGCAAGTGCACGCCATTCCAGCTGCAGCCAATAGCGTCCTTCCAGGGTGTCGAGGTGCTCATTGCCGCCTTCGGCCGGCGCTGCGATCGCCAGCGCGGGCTGCAGGCGATGGAACATCTCGTGGGCCAGCAGCGTGCGTCGCCGCCCTTCATCCTGTGGCAGCGGCCAGAGCAGCTGCGTCCAGCGCGTGCCGGACCAGTCGACAGCGGTGTTGGCGATGATCGCATCGGGTGGAAGCTGGCCGACGAAGACCTTTCCACGTGCCTGCAGGTTGCCCTGTGCATCTGCATGGGATGCCGTGACGCGTCGGCTGCTGCGGTCTACCAGCATCATCGGCCCACACAGTGACGCTCCCCAAAGTTGGCCGTTGTCGGCCTGGCACAGCATCTGCGCCTCCTCGAAGATCGCCTCGGCGGCCACGTCGGACAGCTCCGCCCCGTCCGCGGACACGGGACCGACGGCACCCAGCATCAGGGCGGCAAGCGGGAGCGGCCGGGACCTCATGGCATCCATCCATCCTTTGGGAGGCTCCGTCATAGCATTGGTGCAAAGTTCACGACAATGCAGCAAACGTCATGCTGCGTCGCAAGGTGCCAGCCACCATTCGCACTGGTACGGTCCAACCCGTTGCACCACCACCGACGGGGAGAGACGACGATGCGCAAGGTTCTGCTGCTGTTGATCCTGCTGACCGGGCTGGCGCCCACCGCCTGGGCGGCGACGGTCAAGACCACCCATCGCACCATTCCCAGCTGGGATGGAACGCCTCTCGGGGCCTTCGTCATCGAACCGCAGGACGCGGGCAATGGCCGCTACCCGCTGCTGGTGATGCCCAGCAGCTGGGCGGTGCCCAGCGTGGAGTACGTGGGGGTGGCACAGTCGTTGGCGCGCCGTGGCTACGTGGTGATCAGCTACAGCTCGCGTGGCTTCTGGGAATCGGGCGGCAGCATCGACATCGCCGGGCCGGCCACGGTCGAGGATGTCAGCGCCCTGATCGACTGGGCGCTGGACAACACCCGGGCCGATCCCACGCGTGTTGGCGTCTCGGGCATCTCGTACGGCGCCGGCACCAGCCTGCTGGCCGCAGCACGCGACCCGCGCATCAAAGCGGTGGCGGCACTGAGTGGCTGGGCCGATCTCCAGGCCTCGCTGTACAGCAACGACACCCCCAGCGCACAGGGCATCGCGCTGCTGGTGGCGGCTGGCCTGGCCACCGGCCGTCCGGGACCGGAGCTGACTACCATCAACCGCAATGTGCTGGTGGGCAACTACCAGGGTGCGGTGGACTCACTGTTGCCTGTGGCGGCGCAGCGCAGCCCCGGGGCCAGCATTGATGAGATCAACGCCAACCAGCCGGCGGTGTTCCTGGCCAACGCCTTCAACGACAGCCTGTTCCCCCCGGGCCAGCTGGTGGACTTCTTCAACCGCCTGAAGGGCCCCAAGCAGCTGCAGCTGCGCCATGGCGACCACGCGCTCAACGAAGCCTTCGGCGCACTGGGCATTCCCAACGAGGTCTATGACTCGGTTGGCGACTGGTTCGACCACTACCTCAAGGGTGAAGCCAATGGCATCGACCGGCAGCCTGCGGTGCAGCTGAAGTCGCAGAAGGGCAGCTGGAGCACGTATCCGAACTGGCAGGCGACCAATGCCGGCGCCATCAGCTATGCGCTTACCGCACCCAAAGGACTGCTGCTGCCCACCGGCGGCCTGGCCGAGAGCGGAAGCAGCACCGGCTGGAACTACCGTATCGGCAGTGGCCTGCTGACCGCCGCCAACTCGGGCGTGGCGATGGCCTCCGGCGCGCTGCAGATGATCAATCTGCCGCCAGGCGCCTATGTTCCGTTCGTGGGCCGAAACGCCGCCGGCGTCTGGCAAGGGCCGGTCCAATGGAGTGCACGTCGCCTGGACGGCGCGCCGGAGGTGCGCTTGACCGTCACGCCCAGCCGCGCCAACACCACGCTGTATGCCTACCTGTATGCGGAGGATGTGCTGGGCAACGGCCAGCTGATCAGCCATAAGCCCTACACGCTGCGCGGCGCCACGCCGGGCCAGCCGAAGACGTTGGACCTGCGCCTGGAAGCGAGCAGCTGGAACATTCCGGCTGGCAGCCGCCTGACCCTGGTGGTTGATACGGTGGATCTGCGCTACTCGGGCATCAGCCAGTTGGGAGGCACGGTGACCTTCAGCTCGCCAGCCAACGCACCTTCGGTGCTGAAGGTGCCGCTGCATTGAAGTGGTACCGCGCCGTATGAGTGCCGTGATACGGCGCGTGATCGCCAGGAGTGGGCTGTGAAGGTAGAGGTGGACTAGACTGAATCAAGTGCCGGTGACGGATCGCCGGCTCAGGAGATGACCGGATGGGCATGCCAACGCCTGCATCACATCCTGCGGCTCGCGGAGCGCTCAACCGCTGGTTGCTGACATTCGCCGCCATGTTCGCAGTGGCCGTGCTGACCTACCTCATCTCGGCACTGTTGCCGTTGGCCAGGCCACACGGAGCCTACGCAGGAATGGGGCTGATGATGCTGCTGCCGATCCTGCTGCTGTGCGCGGTGGTTGCTGTGCTGCTGGGTGCCACGGTGACGGCGGCGGTTGCCATGCGTGCTGGTGTGCGGCGGTTCGGTCTCATCCTGGTGCTGTTGTCCGGTGCATGCCTCAATGTTGTCAGCTTCTTCGCTGGTTACGACTCACCGTTGTTCGACCCGCTGGCGGTGTCCAGCGAGGAGTTGGCCGCCCAAGAGGCGAAGTTCGAAGCGATGGCAGCGCACCGTGCTCGTCTGGAACCTGCGATCGAGCAGGACGATCCAGCGCCCTTGCTGGCCGCCCTGGAAGAAAACGCGCCGACGCTGAGTCCCGCCAAGTTGCTCTGCCTGGTGCGGACCAATGTGATCGAAGGGAAGGGCAGCGAAGGGCTGCCTGCGGTCAGCGAGGCACGTCACAAGTTTCTCCAGGCCGTGGCGGAGGCCGCCTGGAGCAAGGCGCTACCGGGTACGGAACGCCGCGCGATCGGCCTGCTTGCGCTCGATGCGGCCCTGCGTCACGGCACGAGCCAGGACGTGGAGAAGTGGCTTGATCGGGGTGTCGATCCGCGCAACGTCGACTGGGCCAGGCAGGTCACCGCCTTCACTGAACCGGCTGGCATGTGCCGCACCTTCGAGCGCTGGCCGTTGAGCACGCTGGAATACAACGAACGCGATCCCGACCGCAAGCGCGACCTGCTGCTCAAGCATGGGGTGAATGCCCTGGCCAACCAGTAGCAGGCACGCGATCCTGCCGAGCAGGGCGCACCGGCAGTGCAGGCCTGAATCCAAACGGCCCCTTTGGTGCATCCAAGTACCGAAGCCCGCTATCCACGAGCATGCCCGGCCAGCGCGGGCTGTTGGGGCTGGGGATTGCCTGGTTGGTGTCCGTCTGGGCGCTGCTCGGGGACGCGTCGCACTGAGCTGGGGTGCAGCCGCCTCAACCGGCTTCCATCCTCGGATCATGCAGCACACGCAATCGCTTCTTGTTGATCTTGCCCACACTGGTCCGCTCGATCGAATCAACGAACCGGACCTGCTCGGGGATCGCAAAGCGCGAGATATCCCCCGAGCGGCTGCGTGCCGCGACCAGCTCGATGATCTCCGCTTCGGTCACCTCGCTGCCCGCCTGCCTGACCACCAGCGGCAACGGCCGCTCGCCCCATTTCGTGTCGCTGATGCCGATCACGGCGACCTCGCTGACGGCTGGATGCAGCGCGATGATGTCTTCCAGTGCAAGCGAGGAAATCCACTCGCCGCCGGTCTTGATCACGTCCTTGATGCGGTCGGTCACGCGCAGGTAGCCGCCCTCATCGATGTTGCCGATGTCACCGGTATGCAGGTAGCCGCCGGCCCACAGCGACGCCGAGGCCTCCGGATCATGCAGGTAGCCCTGGGTGAGCCAGGGTGCGCGCGCCACGACTTCCCCGGTGGCGATGCCGTCGTGGGCAACATCCGCCATGTCCGTATCGACGATGCGCAGGTCCACCAGCGGCACCGGCAGGCCGGCCTTGGTCCGCAGTGACAGCACCTCATCGGCATCGGTCACGGTATCCACATCGATCTGGGCGATGGTGAGCAACGGGCAGGTCTCTGACATGCCATAGCCGCCGAAGATGTCGATGCCCCGTGCCAATGCACGCTGCGCGAGCGCGCGGGGCAGGGAGGCGCCGCCGATGATCACCTTCCAGTCCTGCAGATCGGCCTGCGCAGCGTCCGGGTGCTCCAGCAGCATGTGCAGGATGGTCGGCACGCAATGCGAGAAGGTCACCTTCTCGCGGGCGATGAGTGCCAGCAGGTTGGCGGGGAGATAGCGGCCCGGGTAGACCTGCTTGATGCCCATCAGCGTGGCCACGTAGGGCAGGCCCCACGCGTGCACGTGGAACATCGGGGTGATCGGCATGTAGACATCGTCGCGATGCAGGCGTCCCTGGCGGGGGGCGCTGCCAAGTGCGGCCATCGCCGACAGCGAATGCAGCACCAGTTGCCGGTGGGTGAAATAGACACCCTTGGGCCGCCCGGTGGTTCCCGTGGTGTAGAACACCGTGGCACGGGAATTCTCGTCGAAGTCCGGGAAGCGGTTGAGCGGCATGGCCTGGCGCAACCCTGCTTCGTACTCGCCAACGAAGCCCGGTGGCAGTGCGCCACCCGCATCATCCAGCAGGATGCGCGTGTGCAGGTCGGGCAGCTGATCGCCGATGGCGTCCAGCAACGGCAGGAAGTCCCGGTTTGCCAGGATGACCCGTGCGCCGCTGTGGTTCAGCGTATACGCGATCTGCTCGGGCGCCAGGCGTACATTCACCATCATCAACACCGCGCCGATCATCGGTACCGCGAAGTAGGCCTCCAGGTAGCGGTTGCTGTCCCAGTCCATCACCGCCACGGTATCGCCGTGCTTCACGCCCAGCGAGGTCAGCAGGCCGGCCAGTTGCGCGATGCGTGCCTGCAGGGTGCGATAGTCGAAGCGGACATGCTCGCCGTAGACGATTTCCTGTTCCGGGCTTACCGCCAGCGGCATCAGCAACAGCTGCTTGATCAGCAGTGGGTACGCATGGGCGTCGGAGGTCGAGGTGGATGACATGGGGGGTCCTTGTGGAGGGCGTGTCGGTCACTGGACGTCTCTACGCCACACTAGCCATCCTGCCGTCCTGCACCAGCGTACCTAGGTACCTGTGCCCAGCCGCGGGCGATTTGCTAATCTCGCCTGGACATGCCGACCCTGCTCATCGCCGACGACCATCCCTTGTTCCGCGCGGCGCTGCATCGCGCGGCCGAAGAGGCGGTCGCCGACCTGCAGATCCGCGAAGCCGATTCGCTGGACAGCGTGCTCGATGCGCTTGAGGGCCAGTCGATCGACCTGATGCTGCTGGACCTGCACATGCCGGGCAACCACGGGCTTGCAGGCCTGGCGACCATCCGTGCGCTGCAGCCGGGGCTGGCGATCATCATCGTATCGGCCAATGAGGAACCGCAGGTGATCCGGCGTGCCATCGACCTTGGCGCGGCCGGTTATCTGCCCAAGAGCTCGGGCCTGCACGAGCTGCAGGCGGCGCTGCAGTCGGTACTGGAGGGCGAACGCTGGATTCCGGCCCTTCTGCGTGAGCCGGTGGCGCGCGTGGCGCCGTTCAGCAGGGACGCCGACCTGGCCGCGCGGCTGGCCAGCCTTTCCGCTCACCAGTACAAGGTGCTGGGCCTGGTGGCCGAAGGGCTGCTCAACAAGCAGATTGCTGACCGGCTGGGTGTGCAGCTGCGCACGGTCAAGGCACACATGACGCGCATCATGGAGCGGCTGGGGGTACGCAACCGCGCGCAGGCCATCCGCGTACTGCACGAAATGGGACTGGCCGATCCCTCCCGGCAGATCGAAGAAGCGCCTGGGCCCTGATGGATCAGGGCGTGGCCGCAGTGCTCGCGGCCAGCAGGTGGTTGATCGCCCAGCGGAGTGCAAGCGGCTTGAACGGCTTGCTCAACAAAGAGAGCCCCGCGCCACGGACTGCATCGCGCGTCGCGCTGCCGGTGTCCGCACTGAGGATCACTGTCGGTCGCAGCCCATGCATGGCCGTCAGTCGCTTCCACAACGCGACACCGGTATCGCCGTCATCCAGGTGATAGTCGAACAGCCACAGCGCGGCCTCATGCGCTGATGCTTCGATCACATCGGCGCCGGTTGCCGCAATGACATCACAGCCCCAGGAGTGCAGCAGCTGGCGCATCGCCTCCAGCGCAACCGGGTCGTTGTCCACCACCAGCACGCGGATGCCCTTGAGGGCGGTGCTGCCATTGACCATGGGTCCGCTGCGCGGTGCTTCCGGACGCTCAGCGCGTGTCACGCTGAGCGAGAAGGTCGAGCCGCGATCCGGCACGCTGCGCAGGTGCAGGGGGGCATGCAGCAGACCGGCGATACGGTGTGCGATGGTCAGGCCAAGCCCCAGGCCCTGGCCATTGCTGCGATCGATCCGGTGGAATTCCTCGAAGACCACCGCCTGTTGCTCCGGTGCAATGCCGGGGCCGGTGTCATGCACGCCAATCGACAGCCTCTGGCCCTGGCGGCGCACCCCCAGCAGCACGCCGCCACGGCGGGTGTAGCGGATGGCATTGGCCAGGAAGTTCTGCAGCACCCGGCGCAGCAGCAGCGGATCGCTGTGAACCCAGGCGTGGCTTCGTACATAGCCGAACTGCAGGCCGCGGGCGGCCGCGAGCACGGCGAACTCCTGTGCAAGCGGATCCAGTACGTTCGACACGGCGAACGGTCGAGGATCGGCCACCAGCCCACCGGCTTCCAGTCGAGAAATGTCCAGCAGGCCCGACAGCAGGTCATCGGTGGAATCCAGTGCACCACGGATCTGGCGCAGGAAGCTGTCGAGGAACTCCGATTCGATGTGCTGCGACATCGCATCGGTCAGCAGCTGCGCGGCATGCAGGGGTTGGATAAGGTCGTGGCCTACGGCAGTCAGGAAGCGGGTTTTCGCCACATTGGCGCGCTCGGCTTCCTGCACTGCCTGTTCCAGCCGTGCCGTGCGGTCCTGCACGCGGTGCTCGAGGGTTTCATTGCTGCGCTTGAGTGCATCTTCCGCCCGGCGGAACGCCGTGACATCGGTGAAGGTGGCCACATAGCCGCCACCCGGCATCGGGTTGCCGCGGATCTCGACGATGGTGTCGTCGGGAAAAACCCGCTCGGACAGGTGAGGCGTGCCACGCCGCATGTGTGCAACGCGGCGCTGCAGCGCCTTGTCGGGTGTGTCACCGGGGCTTTCACCGATCTTCAGCTGGTCCAGCGCCCATGCCGTGAGGTTGACCACGGGTTGCCCGACCTGCAGCAGTTCCGGCGGGAACCTGAACAACGCGGCGTAGCGGCTGTTCCAGGCCACCAGCTGCAGCTGTGCATCCACCACGCTGATGCCCTGGCTCATGTTTTCCAGTGCGGCTTCCAGCAGGCGCTGGTTGAAGCGCAGCACCTGGGTCGCTTCGCCAACGGCGCGTGTCACCGCATCCAGCGGCGCGGCGCCACCCTCGCGTGCGGCTTCGACCAGCAGCCGTGCCATGCCTGCGCCCACCACGGCCGTCAGCTCACGCTCGACGGCGGTAACCCGGTCATCATCCAGCATCTGCCCGGCGTGGCCCTCCAGCAGCTGGCGCGCACGCTCCTGGCCGAGGAAGCGCCCGGCGGTCCTGCGCAGGGAAGCGGCAGCCACCGCATCCCGCCTCCGGGGCAGCGGCGGACGCACGGCGCGCGACACAAGGGCAACCGTCAGCAGGTTGATCGCCAGGCTGGCGCCCATGCTGATCGCGATATGGCCGGGTTGCACGCGCAGCGAGACCACGGCCAGCCAGTGCAGTCCATCGGGACTGGCCGACGGTGTCGCTGCCGGGATCACCATCGGCAGCAGTACCAGCCACAGCCAGGCCAGCGAACCCAACACGATGCCGGCCATGATGGCCGGGGAAGGCGTGCGTGGGCGGTACACGGCCAGCAGCACCGCGGGCGCCAGCTGCGAGAGGGCGGTGAAGGACATCAGGCCGAAATCACTGAGTGCCTCGGTATCGCTCATCGCGCGGCTGTACAGCCACGCCATCAGGAACACGGCGAGGATGCCGGCACGTCGGAACGCCAGGACACGCGGGCGCAGGTCGGCATTGGCCACACCGCCGATGCCGCCGAGCAGGTGCGACCCGAATCCATGGTTGCCAAGCATGATCGACAGGGTCAGCCCCGAGAGGATCATCATGCCGGTGGCCGCGCTCAGGCTGCCCAGGTAGGCCAGCAGTGCCAGCAGGTGATGACCACCGGCCTGGGGCAGGGCCAGCACATACAGGTCGGGCGATACCGATGCCGGCAGCTGCGCCGCACCGGCCAATGCCATCGGCACCGACGGCAGCCCGATCAGCAGCAGGTAGACCGGGAACATCCAGCGTGCCGTCTTCAGGTCCGAGGTCTGGCGAAGCTCGACCACGCCGACATGGAACTGGTGCGGCAGGGTGAATGCAGAGATGGCGCCCAGCGCAACCATGGTGAGATAGTCCGGCACGATGGCCGGTGGCGGCAGTTGTGCCATCTTTTCCAGCAGCGGCGTGCCGGCCGCGTGCACCGACAGCGCGGCATACAGGCCGATGGCCAGCAGCGCGGTCAGCTTCAATACCGATTCCAGACCCAGAGCGACCACGATGCCGCGGTTCGGTTCGGTGGCCGATGCCTTGCGCGCACCGAACAGCAGGGTGAAGGCGGCCATCGTCAATGCGAACCAGAAGGACATGTCCAGCTGCCAGCCCGCAGCTGTGAAACGATCACCCAACAGTGCCCCCAGCCCTTGGCTGACCGCTCTCAGCTGAAGCGCGATGTAGGGAATGATGCCGAGCAGCGCGACCAGGGTGATGGTGAAGCCAAGGCCACGATCCGCACGCAGCCGTGCGACCACCAGGTCGGCGATGGTGGCACTGTTGTGCTGCTTGGCCAGTCGCCCCAGGCGGAGCAGGAAGGGCAGGCCGAACGCGAAGATCAGCGCCATGCCAGCGAGGGTGGGTGGAATGGGGAAGCTCCATTGCAGCCCCTGCGACGCCGCGCCGTAGTACGTCCATGCGGTGCAGTGCACCGCCAGGGACAGTGCGTAGATGAGCGGCCATGCCTTCGAAAGCCGATGCCCCCGGCGCTCGCCCCACAGGGCCACGCCAAACAGCAGTGCGGTCCACGCAATGCAGGCCAGCAGCACGAAAGAGGGCGTCAACATCGCTCCAGTGTAGGCAGAAGCCGGGCGCGGCAGCGCTAGGCCGCGAGCACGATCAGTGACAACTGCTCGGCAACCAGTGCCATATCACCATCGGGAAGCCGTTCGACACTCTTGTGCTGGGTCAGCAGCCACTGCCCGGGCTGGCGCAGCTCCAGCGAGAGCAGCCGCGAGCGGACGCGCACCTTCGAACCGCTCGGCACCGGCGCCAGGAAGCGCACCTTGTTCAAACCGTAGTTGAGCACGTGGGCGATGCCGGGGAAGCCGGCGAGGGCGGCCACGTCGTCTTCCACGGTCAGTGAGAGCAGCAGGAAGCCATGCGCGATGGTGCGCCCACCCGCCAGCTGTGCCTGCGCCCGCGCCGGATCGACATGGATCCAGTTGTGGTCGCCGGTGGCATCGGCGAAAGCGTCGATGCGCGACTGGGCGATGCGGGTGGCGCCACTCAGCCGCTCGCTGGCCGCCCATTGCTGCAACGCCTGCAGGGCGGCCGGCAGGGCGGCGTCGTTGCCCTGTGGGCTCATTCCACACGCTCCAGCAGGGCCAGGATCGCACCGCGCGCCTCAGGCTCGGACAGCATGGGCGCGTGGCCGACATCCGGCACCTCCACCAGCCGGGCACTCTCCGACGTCGCCGCCATCTGCCGTGCAACGTCGGCCGGCAGGATGTCGGACAGGGCGCCACGCACCACCAGCACCGGCACGCGCGAGGTCAGCCCGCGCACCGCGCGCCACAGCACCGGCCGCAGCAGCCACAGCACCCACGGTCGCGTGGTGCGGATCACCGCCGGGTCGTAGTCCAGTTCCAGCAGTCCATCGCTGCGCGTGCGGAAGGTACGCACCGCCATCTGTCGCCAGTCATCGGTGCTGAAGCGCGGGAACGCGGCCTTGCCGATCGATGCCACATAGGCAGTGGCCTGCTCGAGATCCATCGGCGGCACCGGCTTGCCCGCGTACTTGCCGATCCGTGCCAGCGCCTCGCGCGGCACCTTGGGGCCGGCATCGTTGAGGACCGCACCAGCGATCCGCTCCGGCGCGCGCGAGGCGAGGGTGATGGTCACCAGTACGCCCAGCGAGGTGCCGACGAACACCGCCCTGTCGATGTTCTGCGAGCGCAGCAGCGCTACCAGGTCGTCGGCATAGGTGCGTGGGTTGTAGCTGGTGGGATCATGAGCACGCTCCGACCCCGCGCGCCCCCGCAGGTCGACCGCGATCACGCGCCAACCGCCGGCAGTGAGCGTATCGGCCAGCGCATCGAAATCGGCACCATTGCGGGTCAGGCCGGGAATGCAGACCACGGTGCCGCGCGGTGCCGTTCCGGTACCCGGTGCATGGTCGCGCGCATGCAGGCGCAGGCCATCATTGCTGTTCCAGTACAGATCTACGTAGGACTGCATCATGCAGGGGCTTCCTGGAAATCGTAACGGATGCGCTAGAAATCGTAACGGACGCTGAGGCTATATTGGCGCGGCGGGCCATAGAAGCCAATCAGCGTGCCGACCGCCGGGATGTTGTAACCGGTGGTGCGGTATTCCTTGTCGGCCAGGTTGGTGCCCTGCAGCGAGAAGGTCCAGGCGTCATCCAGGCGCCAGATCACACCGGCATTGACCAGTCCATAGCCGTCCTGGCGGATCACCGGGCTCAGGTCGGTGGTGGGCCAGACCTCGCTCTGGTAGCTGTAGCTGACCCGTGCAGAAAGGTTGCTGCCGTTGGCCAGGTCAGTGCGGTACTCCACGTTCAATGCACCCGAGAATTCGGGCGCATTGGTGAACTTCATCTGCCTGGCGACGTTGACGCCGCGATCGATGTACTCATCGTACTTCGTGTCCAGCCAAGCCAGGTTGCCGGAGATCAGCCAGTGCTGGCTGGGCAGGTACTGGTACTCGACTTCCAGGCCCTTGACGGTGCCGGCGCCGGCATTGGTGAAGTCGCCGAAGAAGGAATCGTCGATGCCATCGCCATTGGTGTCCAGGCCGGTGAACACCGACAGCTGGATATCCTTGTACTTGTTGTAGAACGCCGACAGGTTCAGGAACAGGCGCTGGTCGAAGAAGGCCATCTTGCTGCCGACCTCGTAGCTGTCCACGGTCTCATCGTCGAAGGGCTCGGCCGAGCGTGGCACCGCCACCGCGTTGGCGCGGATGTTGTAGCCGCCCGACTTGAAACCGCGCGTGGCCAGCCCGTAGACCATGATGTCCGGGGTGATCTGGTAGTCCAGCGAAACCTTGGGCGAGACGTTCTTGAAGTTGGTCTTCTTGTCGAAGTCCGCCGTCACCGCCACCGGCCGGCTGAAGCCCGGGTCAGCATAGAGGCGGTTCAGCACGATCGCGCGCTTGTCCTCGTCGGTGTAGCGGGCACCCACATCAAGCTTGAGCCTGCTGGTCAGGTCGAACGTCCAGTCCGCGTACAGCGCGATGCTGTCGGTCAATACCTTGCCCTGGTTGTCGGCGAACTGGGCGCTGAAGTAGTTGTTCTGGATCTGGCCGCCGGCCTCGCCACTGAACTGGTACAGGCCGACCACGCCGCGCACCCGTCCGCCGGCATCGTAGTTCAGCTGCACCTCGTTGCTGACCTGCTCGTCGTGGTAGGTGCCGCCCACGTCGGCCAGCTTGATCGGCGTGGTGTCGAAGTCGATGTTGGCCTCGCTGTCCGACTCACGCTTGGCCACCACATACTTCACGGCGATGTCGTCGTTCGGTCGCCAGTTCACCGTGGCCGAGGCGCCCTTGGTTTCCACGTTGTTGAGATTGCGCATGCCCGAACGGATGTCGTAACGGCTGTCCATCGGCGGGTAGGCGCGCAGGAACGGATTGGGCGCCAGCATCTTCGAGCCGCGCATGCCGGACTGGTCGTCGATCCAGTCCAGTGCGAACTGCACGTCGAAGTCATCGCCGGCGTACGCCCCCAGGTTCACGCGCGCCGCGTTGATCTGCTTGTCGCTGACTGGCTGGCCGTTGAAGGTGTTCTCGCCAAATCCATCGTGGTTCATGCTGGCCACCGCCACGCGGGCACGCAGGCCGCTGTCGGCACCGCCGATCGGACCGCCGATGGCTGCCTTGGCATCCAGCTGGCTGTAGTTGCCCACGGTGACCTGGGCGAAGCCCTCGGTCTTGGTGGGCAGGCCGCGCGAGATGTACTTGATCGCCCCACCGATGGTGTTCTTGCCGTACAACGTGCCCTGCGGGCCGCGCAGCACCTCGATGCGCGAGACATCGAACACGTCCAGCAGCGCCCCCTGCGGCCGCGCGATGTAAACGTCATCCAGATAGATGCCTACGCCCGGGTCGGCGCCCCAGGTGGGATCGGACTGGCCGATGCCGCGGATGTAGGCGGTAACCGTGCTGCTGGCGCCACGGGCGGCGTAGATGGTCAGGTTCGGTACCTGCGCATCCAGGTCGCTGATGTCCTGGACATTCATCCTGTCCAGAGCCTCGGAGGTGAAGGCGGTGACGGCAACCGGCACCTCCTGCAGCGTTTCCTCGCGCTTGCGTGCGGTGACCTTGATGCTGTCCAGGTTCGTGGGTGAAGCGGTCCTGCCTGCCGCCGGCACGGCCTCTGGCGTGTCCTGTGCCAGTACCGGCCCGGAGGCCAGCAGTGCGCCGATCATGAGACTCAAACAATTCCGTTTCATCCGGTCCTCCCCCAGGCAAGTGCTCACAGATGGCCCATTGCCACCCCTGCAGCGAAGGCTAGCGGTGTCATCCGGCAGCGGCGAGTGGACCTAGGTCCAGTCGGCAGTGGCCGCCGGATGCGGATACTGGGCGTGCCCCCAGCCGGACGCGCTCCCCGGTACCACTTCATCCACGACTCACGCATGAGGATCTGGCCATGAAATCCGGAATCGATTCGATCAAGGCGGTACTGCTGGCGCTGTGCTGCTGGCTGGCGTCGACAGGCACCGTGCTCGCCGCGGGCGCTGCCGGGCATTGGGACATCGGCCTGTACGGAAACCTGTTCGGCGCCCGCGAGTACCAGGTCTGGGTGCCTGCCGGCTACAGCGACCAGAAGCCGCTGCCGTTGCTGTTGGTGCTGCACGGCTGCGTCAACGGCCCCAACCTGATGGGCGAGGCCTCCGGCTTCAACGATGTGGCCGACACCGAAGGTTTCATCGTGGTCTATCCGCGCCAGAACGTGACCTCCAACCCGGCGCGCTGCTGGAACTGGCAGCTGCCGATCAACCAGGCCCGTGACAGCGGCGAGGCGTCGATCCTGGCCGGCATCGTGGACAAGGTGAAGGCCGGTTACAGCGTCGATCCGCACCGGGTCTACGTCACCGGCATTTCCGCCGGCGGTGCTATGACCTCGATCATGCTGGCCTGCTATTCGGACGTGTTCGCCGCTGGTGCCATCCATTCCGGCGGCATGTTCAAGGGTGCGACCACCATTTCCGGCAGCGCCTACGCGTTGCTGGCCGGCAGCATCTATTCGCCGGACAGCAACGGTCGGCTGGCCTGGCAGTGCTCGGGCTCACCGTCGCCGCGCCCGCTGCCGGTGCTGGTGTTCCATGGCAGCGCCGACCTCACCGTCAACCCGGTGAACGGCCAGCAGGCGGTGCGCCAGTTCCTGCAGACCAACGACCTGGCCGATGACGGCCAGGACAACGACTCGGTGAAGTACGTGCCGACCAGCACCTACCATGGCCAGGTGCCGGGTGGGCGTGCCTATACGGTGGACACCTATGCCTATGGCGGTCGCACGCTGGCACAGCACTATGTGGTACAGGGCATGGGGCATGCGTGGAGTGGCAGCCAGTCGGGCTTGCCGTTCACCGACCCGAAGGGCCCGGATGCCACGTTGATCACCTGGTTGTTCCTCAAGGATTACCAGCGCTGAGGGGCAGGGCGGTCACTGACGATGCGGGAGCCGGAGGCTCCCGCACCGCCTGGGTTTCAGCGCCTGGTCCGCGCAGCCGGGCACCCCGTTCGGCAAGGAATCGCTTGGGCGGGGCGCCCACCGTCTTTCGGAACATGGTCACGAACGCGCCCGAACTGTCGTATCCCAGGTCATCGGCAATGGCTTGCACCGTACGGCCCTTGGCCAGCATCGGCAACGCGACCACCACATGCAGCTGTCTGCGCCAGCGCCTCACGCTCAGACCCGTCTCGCCGGAGAACAGGCGGGACATGTTGCGCTCGCTCATTCCAATCCGGCTCGCCCACATCTCAAGCGTGGCCCGCTCGGCCGGGGCGGCCAGCATCGCATTGGCCAGCTTCCGCAGCCTTGGGTCGGAGGGCATGGGCAGGTGCAGCCATTCCGGCGGTGCCGCGATGAGTTCGTCCAGAAGCACAGCCATCAGGCGAGCGTCCGCACTGCCGGCTGCGTACCGCCAGGGAAGCTGTGAGGTTCGTTCAAGCAGGGCACGCATGAATGGACTGATCGCCATTGCGAGGCAGTGTGTCGGCAATCCAGCGATAGCCCCAGGCTCCACGAATACAACGAAGCCATGCGGCTTTCCCGTGCTGCTGGCCCGATGGGACAGCCCTCCGGGAATCCAGATCGCCCCCTGTGGCGGGACGACCCACAGGCCTGCAGGGGTCTCCAGCGTGATCAATCCGCTCGTGGCTACCAGGAGCTGGGCTTTCCGATGCTCATGGAAGGGCATTTCCCAGGCGTCGGTGATGGGGTCCACGCCCAGCACCATGACCGGGCTGTCGACGAGATCGGGGTAGTCCGCGCCGATACCCGCCAGTTCGACAGCTGACGTCACCACTGCATCGCCCTGCACAGCAAGGCGAGGGGGAAGTGCGCGCTGTCAATCTTCATGGTCCGCCTGCTGCGGTTCGCGCCTGTGCCAGACACAGACGAATCCCATCAGGACATGAACGATCGGCAGCTCCTTTCGTCCGGTTTCGGCAATCAGTGTGGTTGCACGCATGCTGGCATCCTCTTCTGTCGAGGATCAGAAGCGTATTGGGCCAAGCGGGGGGCGTCATTCGACAGTTCCGCCAGGTGATTCAGCAATCCGGCCATCTGCCGTGCAGCGGCCCTGACCAGTGCTCCGCCCGATGCGCTACAGCGCCGGAACCGTGATCCTCTGCAGGTCGAGCTTTGCCCGCAGGGCGTAGTGCTTGCGGGTGACCGGCACGACACAGGTCAGGCGGGGGTCAACGTAGTCCTTGAAAAGGGGCGGCCGCGGCGACGAAAGGTAGAACCCGCGATCCTGCCTGACCGCCGCCGGCAGCAGAACCTCGCTGAGGTCGCCGTCGGATGCATCTGTGACAAGGCAGGGCACATGGCGGAAGCCGAGCTTGCGCAGCAGGTACAGGCGGTGGGAGCCATTGGTCAGGATCACGCGCTTGCCGAACCGGGTGGCGCTGATCAGGTTGTCACTGAAACCGAGATAGATGACGACGGCGTGGCTGGCAGCGCCGAACGGCTCGTAACCGGTGATGGTGGCCGGATCGAGGGTCGCCACATCGAGGAAGCGCAGGTCATTGGATGCGGACGCAAAGGTGTAGCTGCCATCGGACTGGGTGAACCGGACGCCGGGGTGTGCATGGGGTCCGCTGCGGGAGACGAGCTGCATCACCTCCTGCGCGGTGGGCGAGGCGGACATTGCCGCTGCCAACTGATCGATGTGACGCAGATTGATGCATTCCTGGAAGATCACCAGTCGATCGATCTCGACCATCTGCCAGGAGCGCGGCAGCACGCTGGTCATGCCGTGCATCGAGGGTTGCCGCAACGCCTGATCGGCCAGCGGCATCATCTCCTCGGGCAACGGCTGGACAACAATGGCGTCCGCCTCATTCGCCTCGCCCTGGCGCAGGCGATGCACGTCGTTGCGTGCGGCCTTCCAGTCGGCCACCAGCGCGGCCTCGTCGAAACATCCGGGCGGGCAGCGCTCCCTGATGAAGCGGACGAAGGCCGGCAGCGGAAACAGTCCCTTCAATAGAACGGTCGCGTCCAGGCCGTCGTCAGTGATCTCGCTGCTCATCCATTCTCCACCCCGGGGATTGCATCAACGGCCAGCAGGCCGCGCCATTCGTCACGCCAAAATAATATGTTATATCGTAACATTTCGGTGCCTTGACGGCAATCGCCCTGCAACGTGCGTGGCGATGGTGGCTTGGCTGCTCCGTATCCAATGCAACGTCTGGATACATCCACTGACTAGAGGAGATGTTCATGAACGAGCTGATTGAGCTGGGTGTAGTGGCAGGACAGCAGAACCCTGAAGGACAGGGTGTGGGTGGTGAACTGATCGAGCTGGGCTCGGTGGTTTCGGAAACGAAGGCGCACAACCACGGCACGTTGTGGGATGGCGTCTTCCCGACCACCTCGCCCTGATCTGCCGCGCAATGCAGTCACTGCGGTGCATGCCCTGCATGCACCGCTTCTTGGTCCCAGGGCAGGAGAGCACGTGATGGAGCAGGGCGCCGCCCCCTATTTCCTGTCGAAGCAGGCGCATGTCTGCGTCACCGCTGATGCGATGGTGATCCTTGACCAGGGCACGGGAAAATATCTCTCCATCGACAGGCGTGGCGCCGCAAGCCTGGGAGGCCTGGTTCTCGACTGGCCCTTGCCCCCCGATGGGCAACGGATGCCAAAGCTCCTCCAGTCGCTGATCGATCGCCAGCTGATCACCCGGGATCCACGTCAGGGCAAGTCCGCCGCCAGCCCCAGTCTGGAACTGCCACGGCACTGGGTGCGCGAGGGTGAGCCTAGGGGATGCCCGAAGATCACCGCGCGCGACGTGGGAAGGTTCGTGGCGTCGGCTGCCCATGCCGCGTGCTGCAGGGCGGTCCTGCCTTTCAGCGCCACCGTGTCATCGGCCCGCAGGCGCGCCGACATCGCCCAAGGCAAAGCGGCAAGCCTCCAGGAGCTGGCCTTCCTGGTCCGGGTGTTCGATTGGCTCCGGCCCGTCGCCTTCAGGAAGACCGACGAGTGCTTTCTCTACTGCCTGGCGATGAGGGAATTCCTGTCGAAGTACGGGATCGTTCCTGCCTGGGTGTTCGCGGTCAGGACACAGCCGTTCGCTGCGCACTGCTGGCTGCAGCACGGTGACCACGTGCTGACCGATATTCCCTTCAACCTGCGCCGGATGGTTCCCATCCTGGTGCTGTAACGAAACCCGTCGCATGTATCGATACATCGCCGTGCTCTGGAACACGTTCTCCGAATCCGCAACGGCCCAGGCAGGGCAGGCGGTGGCAAGGATCGAGGCCACGCTGCCCGGTGCCAGCTGCGTGATGAGCGGAAACGGGGCTGCGATCTACGCGCAGACTGATAATCCCGGCTATTTCGAATGCAATCGATCCGGTTCCCTGGCGGTGCTCGGAACGCTGTTCCACAAGCATTTCGGCGCAGGTATCGTACCTGGGCGCGTAAACCTCGATGCGGACTCGGCCGACAGCGCCTGCAGCAGCCTCGGCCGCAGCATCGTCGAGCAGTACTGGGGCCGGTACGTAGCGTTCGGCTACCAGGCGCAGACGGCGAGCTGGTTTGTCCTGCGCGATCCCACTGCGGAGATCCCGTGCTACATGACCACGGCGGGTCAGTTGACGGTGGTCTTCTCCAACATGGAGGACTGCCTGGGGCTGGGCCTGCGCGATTTCAGCGTGGACTGGTCGTTCCTGTCCTACTCCCTGCTGTACCCGTTTCGTGATGGCCTGCAGACCGGCTTCGAGGAGGTCACTTCCGTTGAGGCCGGCGAAGCGGTCTCGATCCGCGATGGCGAGCCGGTCGGTCGGCAATGCCAGTGGGACGTGGTGCGCCTGGCCCGCGACCAGCCTGTCGAGGACATCGACGAGGCCGTGCAGCTGGCCCGTTCAACACTGCTCGGCTGCATCGGCGCGCTGGCCGGACAGCACCGGAAAATCCAGTTGCAGCTGTCCGGTGGACTGGACTCCTCGATCATCCTGGCGGGCCTGCTGCATGCGCCCTCCGCTCCCGAGGTGACCTGTATCCATCATTACGATGACGGTATCGGTGCGGACGAGCGGCGGTTCGCACGAATGGCGGTCGAAGGGGCCCGGCAATCCTCGGGCAGGCACTGCGAATTCATCGAGTATCGGCGGCAGCCACACTGCGCGCTGGAAGAAATCATGACCTTCCCGCGGACAGCGCGGCCAGCGCATTGCTCCGGCTATCTCCTCCATCGACGCGACGTGGACTTCGACGGCGACACCGTACAGTTCACCGGTGTCGGCGGCGATGCAGTGTTCCTGCGCTTCAAGGGCAACGCCGCTGCGATCGACTACGCCTGGCGTCGTGGCATCGACCGGGGATTCTTCCGCGTGGCCTTCGAAACCGCGCAGTCCGGCGACTCGCTGTACGGCGTACTGCGGGATGCGCTCGTCCATGGCCTGCTCAGGCGTCCGGCCAGCATCAACGGCCGATGGGGCAAGCCCTGCCCATGGGTGCGGGTGGAGCGCGCCGAGCAGGATGGCATGCAGCCGGCCTGGCTGCGGCATGCCGTGGAGCAGCGGCATCACGTATCCCCCTACAAGCTGGCCCATATCGGCCGGATGATATTCCCGACCAGTGTGCTTGATCCGTTCGAAGGGGCGGGACGCTGGCATGGCGTTTCACCGATCAGCGCGCAGCCGCTTGTCGAGTTGTTCGCGCGCATACCGCTGCACCTGCTCATGGCGGATGCGGAGGACCGCACCATCGCGCGGCGTGCGCTGAAAGGCCTGTTGCCGGAGGCGCTGCTGTCGCGAAAGGTGAAGTCGTACCTGGATGATCACTCCGTGGCCGTCACCCAGGGGCACCAGCCGTTCATCCGCAGTCTGCTGGTCGATGGGTTCCTGGCCAGGCGTGGCTACCTGGACAGCGCGCTGGCCGATGCGGGCATCCGGCGGGTCAGCCCGGATCATTCGTCGCAGGTGCTGGGCATCTTCGGCCCGCAGATCAACATCGAAGCCTGGCTGAGGCGCTGGTCCGGCCAGGCGGGCCAGCAGGTTGCCGGCGCGGTCTAGGCGTTCCGGCTCATCTCTTCCAGGTAGAGGCTCTCGAGATCGTTTGCGGTGATCGTGCTGGCATCCAGCGTCCTGCGCAGGCGGCCGGCGCGCATCAGGCCGATCGTGGTCGCCACCTCGCGGGCCCGGAACAGATCGTGGGTCGCCATCAGGATCGCCGTGCCGCGGTCACGCTCCCGCACGATCAGCTCGTGGAACTCGGCCGATGCCGTGGGGTCCAGGCCAGAAGTCGGCTCATCCAGCAGCAGCGCCTTGGCTTCCTTGACGATGGCCAGTGCGATGCCGACCTTCTGCCGCATGCCCTTGGAATAGAGGCCCACGCGTCGGCCAAAGGCCTCGGTTGCCAGCCCGGCGGACCTGAGCGCCTGCTTCAGCCGCGCAGGTGAGCGTTCCTCGACACCGGCCAGGCGGGCGAAATAGTCCAGGTTCTCATAGCCGGTCAATTCGTCGTACAGCGCCACGGTCTCCGGGATGTACAGCAGCAGCCGGCGTACCTCTTGTGGCTGCCGGTGCGCGCTGAATCCGTCCACATCGGCCGAGCCGGAGGTGGGCTTCAGGAACCCGAGGAACAGTTTGATGGTCGTCGACTTGCCCGCGCCGTTGGCGCCCAGCAGGCAGAAGATCTCACCCGGCTTCACCTCGAAGCTGACGTCGTCGAGCGCCCGATGCGCGCCGTGTTCCATGACCAGGCTTTTTGCATACAGCATGTGGATGTTTCCTCAGGGTGTAGCCAGCCGGCCGCGCAGCGTGGCGGCAGCAAGCAGGACAATCAGGCTGGCGATGATCAGTGCGGCAAGGTCGGCCAGGACACCCCGCTGGGCAGCGCCTGCGGTGTCGCGGAACTTGAAGCGGGGGAGCGCCTCGTACTCGTCGAGGGTCTGCGGCAGGTCACGGTCCAGATAGCCCTTGTGCAACAGCCGCCGCGCCTGCCAGAAGGTGTGGACCTGACGCTGGAACTCGAGCGCGCGCCCCGAGTCCGAGCCCGCAATGCGATCGAGCGCATCCTGGGTGGCCACGGCGGGCAGCAGCAGCCGCACCCTGTCCAGTACGCGGCGATGCGCTGCCTCCGCCTGCGCATGCGAGGCGATCAGCCTGGCCAGCTCAAGATCGGCGGCAACCCGGTCTGCATAGGCCTGGCGCACTGCATCGGGGATGACGGGTGATGACGAATGCCGGGGTGCCGGTCGTGCGAGGTGCTCGCGCTGCTGGCGCTTGGCGATGTCTGACTGCCTCGCCTTCACTTCCGTGGCGAACTGCATCTGCGACGGTGGCGGCGCGATCAGGTTCACCGCGGCCAGGGTCAATGATGGGGCCATGACCACGATCAGCAGCCACAGCGCGCCGGCGGCGATGGCCGCCTCGGTGGTGCGGCGGCAAAGGCACGCGATCAGCAGCGCCAATGCCAGCCAGAAAGCACCGTAGGCGAATACGGTCAGGGCCAGCATGATCAGCCCCACAGGGCTTCGGGCGCCTGACCAGACGGCCATGGCGATGATGATGGCCAGCGTGGGCAGCAGCACCATCAGGCCACGGGCGAGGGCCTTGACCACGAGCAGCCGCGTCGCCGAAACCGGCTGCGACAACACCAGCGCCGCGATCCCGCGCTCGCGCTCACGCGACCACAGGTCATGGGTGGCCACGAGAATGACCAACGGCAGCAGGAAGACGATGACGAAGGCCAGATCGAACCGCCCTGCCGCCCGTGCCGCCGGATTGCCGATGTCGGCCCAGACATGCTTGAGCAGTTGGGTCGGATCGCCCAACGCGACCACATCGGCGGTGTAGGGGTAGGCATCTGCCTGGCCGATCGACAGCGATGCCATCTCACCGGGCACAAGCACCGGCTGCACGCGGGGCAGCACCGACGGTGCCTTGCCGACGAACGCGCGGCTGCGATCCCGGGTCTGCTGCTCTTCCTGCTTGATCAGTGCGATGGCCGCCTCGCGCTGGTCCACCCACGCGCGGCCGTTCCATGCGGCGTAGGCGCCCAGCCCCAGCAGGAGGACGAGCAGCACCGGCAGCGCCCGGTCACGCAGCAGGCGACGGATCTCGTAGCGGGCAATCGACGCCGCGCTCATGGCGATCTGCCCAGTTGCCGCGACGAAATGACGACCGCCATGAGGCCGAGCACCAGCCAGGCCAGCAGAATGGCGAGGTTCACGCCCTGGATTGCGGCGATGCCTGCCAGGCTCTGCCGCGGCGCCTGGTACTGCACCGGGCGGGTGATGCCGGCGATATCGGCCAGATGCTTCCCGCCCCCTGGCGCCTTGTGCAGTTTCACTTCCTGGTTGAGTGCCTGGATCAACCGGTAGCGGTAGTCCTCCACGCCACGCAGGAATGCCAGATGTGCCCGGAAATCCGTGCCCGCGAACCCACGCGACCAGGACTGCAGCGCCAGCGTTGGAGAGGCAATGGCGAACAACCGCTGCGTGGCATCCTGCTGCTGGTAGGTGGCATGCAGGTTGTCGAAGTGGCGGTTGTAGACGCGGGTGGAGTTCGCCTCGGCAAACTCCAGGGCCACGCCGCGGAAGTTCACCGGCAGGTCGTCCACGCTGTCGACGCGATAGCGCGCCATCAACGCCGTGCGCAAGGCATCCAACCGCTTGTCCGCCGGGTCGTGGCCATCCGCACCGTTCTCCGCTTCTTCGGTGACGCCGGCCCTGAAGGATGGTGCGGAAGGGGTCGGATGCAGGGATTCGGCCACGGCGGGCGCCACCCTCGGCACCAGCAGCGTGGACACTACCCAGAAGCCCAGCAGCACCACCAGCGACGTCCGGGCGGAGCCGGCAAGTGCCGACACGCCCACGGTGAACGCGCAGAACACCAGCAGATAGAGCACATAGGCCGCGGCAAGTGCGAGCAGGGCGGCGATATCGGCGGCGCCGCCGTACTGGATGGACAGCCCTGGAAGGCTGATCAGCAGCATGGCCATCACCAGCAGCAACGAGGCGGCCGCCAGGGCAATCAATCGCCCGCTGATCAGCACGCCGGCCGAGGCGCCGGTGCCGAGTTCCTGGCGCAGCGTCTCCCGGGCTACATCGCCGGACAGGCTGGCGAAGCCGGCCAGGATGATCAGCAGCGGTGCCACAACCTGCAGCGCCCATGCGGCGGAGAAGCCCTGGAAGCGACTGAGCGCGGTGCCGGCGTCCACGGCGCGGTGCCGTGCCGGGTTCTGTGCATGGCCCTCGATGAACACCGAGGTCCCCAGGAAATCCGTCAGCCCGGGGTCCAGCGCCGCCAGCGGCCGCACCGGGGCAGGAATGGCACGGCCGACATGGGCGGCACTGTGGGGGTCGATCGTGCCCTGGCTGTCCCACAGCCGCGCCTCTTCCTCGCTCACTGCGTGGCGCTCCTGCGCCTGCAGGGTCATGCGTGCGGCACCGCTGAGCACCGACGCACCTGCAATCAGCAACAGGGCAACGGCGAGCCACAGCACGCGCCGCTCGCGCCACATCAGCGTGAGCTGGGTGGACGCGACAGCGAAGGCCTGCTGGATGGCCAGCGTGGGCCTCGACGGGGCAGGGGAGTGGGCACGCATGCGGGGCCTACCAGCGATGCGTCAGCGTCATGGACAGGAAACGCCCCAGCGCTGTCGCGTTGGTGGGGTCGTAGCCGGTATTGATGCTGTTGATGATGAACGGCGGGTCCCGGTCGAACAGGTTCTGCACGTTGAACGCGAGCGAGGTGCCACGCTGCCGGTCCGCAGACGGACCGAAGTGATAGGCGAGGTTGAGGTCGACGGTCGTCCATGAGCTGACATGGGGGCGGGCGAGGTTGGCCGGATCGCGATAGCTGTCCACGTAGTTGACGAACAGCCCAGCCGCGGCCTGCTGCCGGCTCAGTGCGATGCCTCCACGCAGCTTCAGGTCCACCGGGTAGTACACCGCGTTCACCGCATCCACCTCGGGCGAGGTGCTGGTCACGCGCCGCTTCGAATCGATGATGTACTGCCCGGCCAGGTCGATGGCGATGTGGGTCTGGCCGGCGTCGAAGCCATAGGAAGTGCTGAAATCGATGCCGCGCTGCCGGGTAAAGGCGTTGTTCCGGAAGCGGTTGTCGAGGATCACCTGGCTGTTGGTTTCGTCCGTTCCGGCGGGCAGCGCATACGGGCCCACGCGCGAGACGAAAAGGCCCAGCCCCGACACACCCAGCTGGCGTGCCTGCTGGATCTGCTGCTGCGTGGGGTTGGTGGTCAGGATGTCCGCGTAGGGGGCCGTGGACTGAAGGAACAGCGAGGGAAAGCTACCGCCGAAGCCACTGCCGATGCGGTCGTCGTAGTCGATGTGGTAGTAGTTCGCGTCGATCTTGAGGCCAGGCACTGATGGCGGCGCGAACGAGAAACCGCCGGTCCAGGTCTTGGCGCGTTCGGGGCCCAGATCCGGGTTGCCGTTGGACAGCATCATGAGGATCGTGTTGCCGCCGGGCGCGGCCGGGTTGGGCACGTTCGCCACCACCACGGTGTTGTTCAACTGCATGTCCTGGTACACCGGCGCCCGGTAGGAGCGGCCATGGCTGGCGCGGAACGACAATCCCTCGGTCGCCTCCCACAGCACGCCGAATTTTGGATTCAGCGTGGAACCGAAATCGCTGTAGTCGTCATAGCGCGCCGCTGCGGTCAGGGACAGGCTGCGCACACCCGGCAGGTCCTTCAGCAGCGGAACGTTGAGCTCGGCAAAGGCGGACCTGACGGTGCGCTGCAGGTCGAGCGGCTTTTCCAGGCCGCGGTGATCGAGCAGTTCGTAGCCATCACGACGGTAGCCCGCTCCGAATGCCGCACGTACGCCGCCGGCGGGCAGGTTGAACAGTTCACCGTCGGCAACCACGTCCAGGTAGCGCGATTCGGAATTGGTGTTGGTGGGCGGTGCGGTACTGGCGGAGCTGCCGGTGATGGTGGTGCGCTGGTAGGAAACATCGCTCCTGCCGAACCCGGAATCCAGGCGTGCCTGCCACGCATTGGGAAGATCCAGGGTGAGGCCGGCGAACAGGTCGAACTGCCGCGTGTGCGGGAACAGCCGCGTTTCGTCGGCCGTGCCGGAGATGGTGGTATCCATCTCGCGCTTGGCAAAAGAGCCGGTGACGTTCAGGGTCAGCACATCACTGAGCTGCTGCACGCCGTCTACGTACAGGCTGTGCCGCTTCGATCCTGGATAGAGGTCGTAGGGCTTGACCCGCACGTTTCTCGAGAAGTCCTTCTCAACCGCAGGCAGGTTGCCCTGCTTCAGGAACTCGTAGCTGGCCAGCATGTGGCCACCTTCCCACGACCAGCCTGCCGACTGCGATGCCTGGTACTCCTCCATGCTGCCGGCAGTCACCGTGCCGTAGCGCACAGCGGTCTCGTAACCGGTGAAGTCGCGCCGCAGGATGATGTTGACCACGCCCCCGACCGCATCGGTGCCGTAGATGGCCGAGGCGCCATCGGTAAGGATTTCCACGCGTTCGACGGCACTCAGCGGGATCAGCGAGACATCGACGTACTGGTAGCGGTTCGATGAGGTCACGCGGTGGCCGTTGACCAGGGTCAGCGTGGTGCCGGTACCCAGCCCGCGCAGGTTGAGGGCGGTGCCCTGGCCGAAGTTGTTGCCGGTATCGCGGTCGACCCCGAGGTTGGCAACGTTCGCACCGTTGGCGCCACCGCCGAAGTTCTGCGGCAGTTTCTCGAACAGTTGCTGCACGGTGGCCGCGCCAGTGCGGTCGATGGCCTCCCGGTCGATCACGATGACCGGGGAGGCGCCGCCCCCCACGGCGTTGCGGATGTTGCTGCCCACCACCAGGACCTTGTCCAGGGTGGCGGTCGGGGACTCGGGCAGCGGGCCTGCCGCGCTTGAACCACGGCCAGCGACCGTGCTCTGTGCCGCCGCCGGCAGGCTGGCCAGCAATGCAGCAGCGATGCCGAGGGCCAGGCGTGCACGCGGCGTAGCAGTGGATACGTTCGTCATTCCCCGGTCCATCGATCCCATCCGAAAGTGGTCTGCAACGCGGCTGCGCCGCCCCAGATGGCGATGTTATATCATATCATTTGAGCGAATGATGGGCCAACGCCGTGGGTCTGCTGGAACGACATCGATGACGAAGATCGCAGTTCCGCCGCCAGTTGCCGAAATCCTGGCGGCGTACTGGAAGGCTGATCGCCGGCTGTTGCTGCTGATCGCCTGCAGTGTCCTGCTATCCAGTCTTGCAGGTGTTGCAGCGCCGTACCTGTTCTCGCGCCTGATCGACCGCCTGCCCATCGATGGAGTCAACGCGCTGGCAGGGGGATTCCTGCTCTACGCCGTCGTGCTGGGCGTGGGCGGTGCCCTGCAGAACACGGTGCAGTACCTGTCGTTCCTCAGTGGCGAGAATCTCGGCTTCATCACCAGCACCCGCTACTTCGCCCGACTGCTGAAGAAGACCAACAGCTTCTTCCTGGACCACAATCCCGCCGAGCTGCAATCCGCCGGGGAAAAAGGCCGTGGCGCACTGAAGATCGTCGTGCAGCTGGGCCTGGTTGCCTTCATTCCCAGCGCGTCGCAGATCCTGCTGACCCTGGTGACGCTGGGCGCGTTGATCAACCTGCAGGTGGTGGTGATCGTGCTGGCTTACGGCACGGTGGCCGTCACGCTCTCGGCCATCGCCACCCGCCGTGTCCGCATCCATCGCGAAGCCGCCGTCGAGGCCGGGCAGCAGAATGCACGTTTCGTTGGCAACGCCATGAACGCCATGGAAACGCTGCGCCAGTTCGGCGGCAGCGCCTGGATGGTGCAGCGCTTCGAGCGGAAGGCCCAGGATGTGCGTGACAGCTGGCGCGCCTACGTGCTGCAGCGGATAGGCTTCATCGCCCTGCTGGGCATCGGCCTCGCAGTGGAGTTCATTGTGACCTTCCATCTGCTGCTGCCGCGCTACCAGAGCGGGACGCTCAGCGTCGGCGACATCGTCCTGTTCAATCTGCTGCTGCTCCAGTTGAACATGCCGTTCGAGATGATTGCCCGTTCCATCGACGACGTCGCGCGCTCCTGGAGCATGCTGGGCCCGCTTTCAACCCTGTGGGCGGCGCCCGAAGAACGGCAGGTGGCCCATGCCCAGCGCTTCGCCGGAGGCAATGGCCGGCTGGAGTTCCAGCGGGTCAGCCATCGCTACGGCAACGGGCGCGGGGTGGACGATGTCTGTTTCCAGGCCGGGCGGGGCGGCATCACCTTCCTGATGGGCCCCACCGGGTCGGGGAAGTCGACGCTGTTCAAGCTGGCCCTGAAGTCGATCGATCCCCAGCGTGGCCGGATTCTCGTGGATGGCGTCGAGCTGTCCGATATCGATCGTGCTGCGTGGCATTCCGCTGTCGCGGTGGTTCCCCAGGACGTCATCCTGCTCAATGAAAGCCTGGCCGACAACATCCTGCTGGGGCGTGCGCGTCATGATGGCCGGCTGCGGCATGCCGCACGCAGGGCCGCGATCCTGCCATTGATCGAGGCGTTGCCCGAGGGGCTTGAGACCACAGTGGGCGAGCGTGGCCTGAAGCTTTCCGGCGGGGAGCGGCAGCGCATTGCAATCGCGCGTGCGCTGTATGGTGAGCCGGCAATCCTGTTCCTGGACGAAGCAAGCTCTGCCCTGGATGAAGCCACCGAGCGCGAGATCATGGACCACATCCGTGCCATTGCCAGTGACGTCACCGTCGTGGCCATCACCCACCGGCGCAGCATCGTGACCGCGGCCGATCGGCTGATCGATCTCGGGGAGGGCCACCAAGGCAGGGCAGGGGCGCGTTCCGCCCCCGGGTGATCGGCCTGGCAATGGGCTATCGTGTGCGCTCTTTCCCGATCGCCCTTCAAGCGCCAGCGCATGGAAGCCCTTTCGATGACCGTTCGAAACCGGCGTTGGCTCAACACCTTCGCCCTGTCCGCCGCCCTGCTTGGCGCAGGCTGCTCCGCCGCGAAGGCTCCGCCGAAGGATCTGGGGGCGGACATCGACCAGGTCGCGCAGACCCTGATCGAGCAACCGCTGCTGCACGCGGCCTCCATCGGAGTGGTGTACCGGGGCAGCACTTTCATCCGCCATCGCGGTGACATGGAAACCGGCAAGCCAGGGCCGCCCACCGACGCAACCGTTTACGAAATCGGCTCGTTGAGCAAGACCCTGGCCGGCACCCTGATGGCCAACGCGGTCCTGGAAGGCAGGCTGGGCCTGGAGGATGACATCCGCATGTACCTGCAGGGCGACTATCCGAACCTGCAGTACCAGGGCCATCCCATCCGCGTCCGCCACCTGCTGTCGCATACCAGCGGCCTGCCGAACATGCTGCCGGAACGTGCGAACACGGTGCTGGAGGATTTCACCGACCACCGCACACCGGCTGAACTCAACGCGATCTACGCAGGCTACGGCAAGGCCGATTTCCTGAAGGACCTGCACGCCGTGCAGATCCCGCGGTTGCCGGGGAAAGAGTACGCCTACTCCAGCGCCGGCACGCAGCTGTCCGCGCACATTCTGGAACGGGTCCATCAGCGTGACTACGAGCTGCTGCTGCGTGACTTCTTCCGTGATTCGGCCGGCATGACGGGCGTCAGGATCAACCTGGGCGATGCCGAAACGCCACGGCTGGCCGTCGGTTACCACAGCGACAATCCGCTACCGACCACACCGATGCCGCAGCTGCCATGGGGCGCTTCCGGAAACGTGAAGGCAACCGTCCCCGACATGGTGAAGTATCTCCAGTTCGAGCTGGCCAACGGTCCCGTCGTAAAGGAATCACACCGTACGCTGGCCACGTTCGACGACGACTTCAGCATCGGCTATTTCTGGAACATCGTTTCCGGCGACGATCGGAAAGGCGTGTACTACGCCCATCACGGTGGCGTGCCGCGCTCGCAGTGCTACATCTACATCATTCCAAAGCACGATCTTGGCATCTTCGTCATCACCAACCAGAGCGGCGACCAGACGGCACACGCCATGGAAACGGCGATCGATACGCTGGTCGAAAGAATTGCGGCACGGGATGGCAAGGGAGGGCTTCGATGATCCGCCGCCTCTTGCTGGTGCTTGCGATGCTCCCGTTCGCCGCGGCTGCCGTGGTCATCCGCGACGATGTTGACGATGCCCGATACCGCATCGAGGCATCCGCGTTCCCGGCGCTGGCCGACATGCCAGGCGAGGGCCACGGTGTCCTCATCGCCCCCGGGTGGGTGCTGACCGCGGCCCATGCAGCGCCGATGGAAGGGATGGGCGCAACCATCGCCATCAACGGGAAGCGCTACGGCGTTGATCGGGTTTTCCTGCATCCAGGCTTCAAGCGGATGCCGGACGCCTTGGGCAAGGAGGCCATGGCAACGGGAAGTCCCTCCAGGATCCACGCCTTCCTGGCCACGTCGGACGATATCGCGCTGATCAGGCTGGCAGCGCCGGCCAGCGACGTGCCACCGGTAGCGCTCTATCGGGGCACGGGCGAGGCCGGGCAGGTTGCAGCCCTGATCGGGAAGGGCGCTACCGGCAACGGCGCCACGGGCCTGGTGCCGAACGGGTCGCATCGCACGACCCTGCGCCGGGCGTACAACGCCATCACCGGCGGCAACGAACGCTACCTCTGGTACCGGTTCGATCGGCCGCCGCAGGGCCTGCCGCTTGAAGGCGTGCTCGGCAACGGCGACAGCGGTGGCCCGTTGCTGATCGAGGATCAAGGTGCGTGGAAGCTGGTTGGCCTTGGGTCCTGGATCACTGCCGTTCCCGAGCATGCCCTTGAAGCGGGCTTCTATGGCCAGGTGGTCCACAACGTTCGCGTGTCCAGCTACATCGACTGGATCGAGGACGTGATGTGCCGCAACGGCGGCGCCTGCCGTCAGCCGTGATACCGGCGCTGGCAGGGGTTGCCCACTGACCCTGGCGTGGCTGCCTGCCAGGCCTTGCATCGGTCCTGCTGGACTTCAACTCGGGCAGGGGGTGTTTCAATTGCAAATGACTCGCATTACACTCCGGCCACTTCCCCATTGTTGACGCCTGCCGCCCACGTCGGCAGTACATCCGGCTACCCCAGTGACGTTCACGCCCCTCCTGTGCCGATCGCAGATCTCTGCAACGGGGATACCGTGTCTGCGCTAGGTCGCGACACGGCGGAGGATATGGAGGAGCCCGACGCATCATCGGTCGCGGCAGCTCGCCCGGATGCCGACAGCACCGCCACTGGCGGCATCCTGGCCAAGGCCTATGAACGTTGGCGGCGGCCGATACTGCGCAGCCTGACCCGCTTCAGAGGCAGCGTCGTCGACAGCGAGGACGCGCTGCACGACGGTGCGGTGAAGTGGATCGCGGCCCATCCGGCGCTCGATTCCTGCGAAAAGCAGGGCGCCTATCTCCGCCGGACGGTGATGAACACCGTGGCCGACGAATACCGCGAACATCATGCCGGCCGCCGCCTTCAGGTCGTGCCTCTGGCAGACGCTGAGGAAGCCGGCCACGCGATGGCCGGCGATGAATCACAGTGCCCGTTGCAGGTCACTGCACAACGGCAGCGCCTGCAGCGCCTGGCGGAGGCGCTTTCCGAACTGCCCGAGCGTCAGCGCGAGGCCTTCGTGCTCTGCCGCTTTGATGGCTTGACCCAGGAAGACGTGGCCACCCGCATGCAGATCTCCCGGCGCATGGTGGTCAAGCATCTGTCGCGTGCGGTGGCCTACTGCGAAGTGCGGGTACGCTATGCGTCCCTGGCGCAGATGCAGGCACTGCATCGGCCAACCGGGGCGGGCGAGGTGTTGGCGCCTGCCACTGATGCTGATCTCTCCTGCCGATGAATGACACTCCTCCTGCCGCAGGTTTCGATCCGTTTGCCCTGCATGAGGCGGCTGCTGCGTGGCTGGTGCGCCAGCAGGATCCGGACTGGCAGCCGGAGGATGAGGCGAGCCTGCAGCGGTGGCTGGCAGAGAGCGAAGCGCACCAGCAGGCGTTCGCCGAGGTGGCCAGAACCTGGCACGACCTGGGCCAGCTGCCGCGCCCCATGCTGGCCTCGGACGGGCCTGCGGCGCTCGCACCAACGGCACCTGCAGCTCCGCGACGGGACGGGAGGGCGCGGCGTGGGCGGTCCTGGCAGCTGCCCCGCGCGGCGACCGCTGCGGCGGTGGCGATGCTGGCCCTGGGCTACGTCGGCTGCGGTTGGTACACCGCACCCAGCTATGTGCAGGACGTGGCCACTGGCGCGGGCGAGATCCGTGACCTGCAACTGCCGGATGGCTCGCGGATTTCGCTCAATGCACGCAGCTCGCTGGCCGTGCATTTCTATCGATCCCGTCGTGAAGTCGTGCTCAGCCAGGGCGAGGCGTTCTTCGAGGTCGCCCCGGCGGCCGACCGGCCCTTCACCGTAGATGCGCAGCGCAGCAGGGTGACCGTGATTGGCACGGCCTTCAACGTGCGCAATGCGCCCGGCGAAGTCGTGGTCAAGGTGCTGCATGGGCACGTGCGGGTACAGCCGGATCGGTCCGAGGGCACCGCGCCGGTCAGCCTGCACGCCGAACAGGGCCTGGCCGTTGCCACGTTTACAGCCACCTATCGCCCCATTGCGGCAAACGCAGAGAGCATCGGCGGCTGGCGCAACGGGCGCCTGGTGTTCCGGCGTACTCCGCTGGACGAAGTAGCGCAGGAAGTCGGGCAGTATCTGGGCCATCCCGTCACGCTGGGCCAGCCTGGGCTGAAGTTCCTGCCCGTCTCCGGGTACGCAGCCACCGACGCCCCGGCCATCTTCCTGGAGGCGTTGCCGGATCTGTTGCCTGTGCAGGTGACCCGCAATGCCCAGGGCGGCTATCGCATCGACGAACGGCCTGTGACCCGCTGACGCCGCGAGGAAAAATTCTTCCGGCGCGGGTTCCCACTCCACCGCCATTTTCCGTTTACCCCAGTGAGGCCAGTGGTGGCCAAGCATGATGGAGCGGTAATGGGGTACATGAAGATCAAGCGCGCACTTGTTGCCCGCGCGTTTTCCATGGGCGTACAGGCCAGGCGCCTGCCGCTGCTCGCGCTATGCATTTCCAGCGCGCTGGCAGCGCCAGCCATCGCACAGGCACAGCCCGCCGCGCGCATGCAGTTCGCTATTCCGGCGCAACCGCTGGATGCTGCACTGCGCAGCTTCTCCGAGCAGTCACGACAGCAGGTGCTGTTCAGTGAGTCAGCGGTGGCCGGCCGCCGCGCCCCGGCCTTGAATGGCAGTTACACGCCGCAGGAAGCACTGGCGCGCCTGCTGGAGGGGAGTGGGGTGCGTGTCAACGCCAGCCGCCCCGGCGTGTTCACCCTGGTGCAGGAAGCGGCATCACCTGGCCGCGGCAAAGACACCCAGACCACGCTGCAGACGATCAACGTGACCGCCAACGCCCCGAGCGATGGCGCCTATACCGTGCGCGAGCTCAGCCTGGGCAAACTGGGCCAGACCATCCGCCAGACCCCGCAGTCGGTCAGTGTGATCACCCGCCAGCAGTTGGATGACCGCAACCTCACCACACTGGACGAGGCGCTGGCACAGACCACCGGCGTGACCAAGACCGCCCGCAACTTCGGCAACCACAAGTTCTCGATCCGCAGCTTCACCGTCGATGACAACAACTACCTGGTCGATGGCGTCGCCGGCATCGTCTATGCCCCCGTGGGCTGGCTGCCCATCGACACCGCCGTACTGGAGCGGGTTGAAGTGCTGCGCGGTGCCGGCGGCATGATGCTGGGCGCAGCCGACCCCAGCGGGGCGATCAACATGGTGCGCAAGCGCCCGCGCGACCAGGCCCATCTCGATCTGGCGGCCACCCTGGGCTCATGGGACAACTACCGCCTGGAGGTTGATGGCGGCGGCCCGCTCAACGCGGCGGGGAGTGTGCGCGGCCGTTTGGTTGCGGCCTACCAGGACCGTGGATACTTCCAGCAGGGCACTTCGTCGAAGGCACCGGTCGCCTATGGTGTGATCGATGCCGACCTGGGTGCAGACACCACGCTGACCTTCGGCCTGCGTCATCAGCAGAGTGACACCGACGGCTACTGGCTGTTCGGCCTGCCGCGCTACACCGACGGCGGCGCACTGGACATCAAGCGTTCCACCTCGCTCATCCAGGACTGGAACCGGCAGGAAGGCTCCGTCGACGAAGCCTTCGCAGAGGCGGAGCACCGCTTCAACGAGCGCTGGAAGGCGCGCCTGTCGGTGAACCGCACCGAGTCCGACCTGGACCAGCGCGTTGCGGTTCCGCTTGGCGGGGTGGACCGCGCCACCGGCGTCGGTTCGCGCTTCTACGACATCTATTTCAACCGCTCGCGCGTGCGCAGCGATGGCATCGACCTGCACACCACCGGCAGTTTCGACGCCTTTGGCCGCAGCCACCGGGTATTGCTGGGCGCGATGTGGTCGCGCCAGCGTACGCGTCAAAGCTCGGCGGACCTGGCCATCGACGTGCCGATCGATGTCTACGCACCGGACCACAGCGCCATCGCGCAGCCCAACCAGCCGGCATGGGACTGGGCGGAGAACGCCCGCGCCCAGCAGAGCGGCGTGTACAGCAACCTGCGCCTGCAGCTGGCGGAGCCCCTGCACCTCACGCTGGGCGGCCGGCTGAGCTGGGTGAAGTACCAGTCCAGCGATGGCTTCAGCGGTGCCAGGAGCCGTGACTACGAACAGAAGCACGAATTCACTCCTTACGCCGGGCTTGTCTACGACCTGGGGCCGCAATGGTCGGTCTACGCCAGCTACGCCGATACCTTCCAGCCGCAGAGCTCGTATGTCACTTCGTCCGGCTCGGTGCTGGACCCGGCCATCGGAGCCAACTACGAGCTGGGTGTGAAGGGCGAATTGAACGATGGGCGCCTGAACGTGTCTGCTGCGGTGTTCTCCATCCGCAAGACCGGCAACGCCGTGGTGGACGAGTCCGACCCGGGCAGTTGCCGTGGCTCGCTGGCTTCGTCCGATTGCTACCGCAATGGCGGCAAGCTGCGCAGCAAGGGTTTTGAGCTGGAAGCCAGCGGCGAACTGGCACCGGGCTGGCAGATGATGGCCGGCTACACCCACGTCACCAGCCGTGACGATGAGGGCGCGACCATCAGCGCCGAGACGCCCCGCCACCTGCTGCGCCTGTCGACGTCCTACCAGCTGCCCGGCAAGTGGAATGCGTTCTCCGTGGGTGGTGGCGTGTCGGCGCAGAGCAGCTACTCCTATCCGGCCTACGACGACCCGGACTGGCGCATGGGGGCGGCGGGGCGCGCCGTGTGGGACCTGCGTGCCGGCTATCGGATCAATCCGCGCTGGAGCGTTGGCCTCAACGTGGCCAACCTGTTCGATACGCGCTACTACGCCATGCTCAGCCAGATACGCCGGGGCAACTTCTTTGGTGAACCCCGCAACGTGACGCTGACGCTGCGCGGCTCGCTGTGATTCTCCACAACCGGCGGGGCGGCAGCGTGCCCGCCACGGGAACGGCATGAAGGCAGGTTTCCGCCAAAGCATGTCGTGGCTGCATACCTGGTGTGGCCTTACCAGTGGCTGGCTGCTGTGCGCGATCTTCCTGACCGGTACGCTCAGCGTGTTCCGTGAGCCGATCACGCGCTGGATGGAGGCCGGTCCCGTGCCGGCCTCCTCGCCAGCGATGGACTCGGGAGCGCAGGCGGCACGTGCGCAGCAATGGCTGGCCACCCACGCCGCCAATGCGCAGGCATGGCAGATCCGCTGGCCTGCCCAGCAGGGGTGGCCGCTGGAACTGTCATGGGAGGAGGGCGACGGCATCGCGCACGAACGCTGGGTGGATGCCAGCACGGGCATGCCACACCCTCCACCTCGCCTACGGGAAACCGAGGGCGGGCGCCATTTCATGTCCTTCCACTACACCCTGCACGGTGGCATGGCCGGCTACTGGCTGGTCGGCTGGATCACGGCCTGCATGCTGCTGGCGCTGGTCTCCGGCGTAGTGGTGCACAAGCGCATCTTCAAGGATTTCTTCACCTTCCGCCCCGGCAAGGGCCAGCGCAGCTGGCTGGATGCGCACAACCTGAGCGCTGTGCTGACTCTGCCTTTCCTGTTCATGATCGGCTACACCGGGCTCGCATTCTTCTACAGCAGCTATCTGCCGTGGCCCGTGCATGCGACCTATGGCGATGCAGATGGCGCATACGCGCGCTATGAAGCCGAACTGGCGCCCGCACAGCCGGTTCCGCCCGCAATCCTGGTTTCCACCGCACGACTGCCGGACCTGCCGCAACTGCTGGCGCGCGCGCAGGCCATCAGCGGGCAATCGCCGGCACAGATCATCATCCAGACGCCCGGCACCGTGCACAGCGTGGTGGAAGTGGTGGGTCGCAAACCGGTGGAAGGCGCGGACAGGCGCCTGCTGACCGAGGCCAGTCGGATCACGTTCGATGCTGCCAGCGGCACACTGCTGCAACAGCACGCATCGCACCCGCATGGCGTGGGTGCCGCGCAGGTGCACGAGAGCATCGAAGCACTACACAAAGCGGATTTCGGCGGTTGGCCGATGAAGTGGCTGTACTTCATCAGTGGCCTGCTGGGCACGGCGATGATCGCGATCGGTACGCTGCTGTTCTCCATCAAGCGGCGCAAGCGCAGCGAGCATGAGTTCGGTGCGCCTACGACGGGCATCTACCGATGGATGGAAGCGTTCAATGTGGTGTCGTTGGCCGGCATCGCGCTGGCCAGCATTGTCTACTTCCATGCCAATCGCCTGCTGCCGTTGGCAATGACTGACCGTAGCGGTTGGGAGATACGCATATTCCTGCTGGCCTGGGCGGTCTCGTTGCTGCATGCCTTGTGGCGCCCGCCACGCCGGGCATGGATCGAGCAGCTGTGGCTGGCCGCGGTGCTGTGCCTGGCGCTGCCGCTGGTGAATCTGGCCACCACCGGCCAGCATCTGGTGATGTACCTGCAGCGGGGCGCGTGGCAGCAGGCCGGCGTGGAGCTCACCGCACTGGCATTCGGCCTGGTGTTGGCACGAATGGCGGTGATGCTGCAGCGGCGTTGGCCGCAGGTGCAGGAGGCGCCACGCAACGCCAAGCCCGTGGAAGGGCGAGGCGCCGGCTATCGCTGGCAGGTGGCGGGTCGCGTGCTGGCCGCTTCGGCCGGCGGCTACGCGTTCACCGCGGCAACCGCCACCGCAGTGGCCTTGGGGCTGCCTGCGCTGACAGATGTGCGGCCGGCGGTCTCCGTGTTGGCCAGCTCGCTGCTGGGGTTCGTGCTGCTGGTGGCGGTGGCCGTGGGCGTATTCAGTGCCCGCAGCATGGGCAGGGCGTGGCTGGCGTTGGCCGTGGGTGGCGGCTTCATGGCGTTGTGCATAGCGTTGCTGCGGTCCGGTTCAATGTGACCCGTCACGCTGAACGCAGTTCTGTTCGTGTGGCTGTGCGAAGGCGCCTCGCCCACTGGCCCAGGTGGGGCCTCGGCCAGCATTCCACTAGAGCGCGATGATCTTCACCGACGCACTGACCAGTGGACTTGCAAGCACGCTGTAGCCATCACGATCAAAACCGACTGCTGGCGTATCGAGCCTTCGCGCTGCTGCGATCGTTGGCGCCGAGCCCAGGTACGTCCAGTTACGCACCACATGGATCTGCCGCATGTCCTCCGAGCGCTCGTCGATGCCAATCGCGCCTGCGTAGGGCCATGCCCGCCGGTGGTAGCCGGCCAGGCCACCTCGCAGGCGTTCGTCATGAGCCGAGGCCTGTTCGCTGCTGTTGCAGGCACCCGCGCAGCGCCTGAGCAGGTGGCGGAAGCAGGGCGCCCCGGCACGCACCGATTCGATCCCCAGCCGCCCGTAGCAGAGCTGGTGCTCGTCCGCCAGGCGCTGCAGTGCGGCGATGGCGGCATGACGGCCGGGGAACAGTCCATGGGCCTGAGCAGGATCGGCGCCGTGGACATCCTCGATGCGGACCCCGTCAGCCGCCAGCACGATCGTGCACAGTCGCTTGTTGCGGCGAAGCTTCCTGTTGAACAGTGGCTTGGCCTGCTTGATCAGCCGCGCTTCCAGCAGCTGCGCCCCGATGTCACCGGCGGTACGGATGCAGGAAAACCCGTCGGTCCTGCCGACAAGCCGTTGTTCGTCCGGCGCCCGAAGGTGGTCCAGCACCCGTCGCCGGATGTCCACGCTCTTGCCGATGTACAGCGCGGCTCCCGCCTCATCGTGGAAGGTGTATACCCCAGGCAACCGGGGCAGCGATGCGGCCTTGGACACGAGATCGCGATGGAGGATGTTGCGCATGGAAGACATCGGGCAACAGGGTAGCGCGTCCAGGCAGCGGACAGCCGGTGCCTTCTTGAACGATTCATGGTCGATGATCGCGGTGCCATCGCAATCTCAATCCGTGCGACAGCCGATCGTATTCTTCCGGCCATGGATTCCCGCCTTGAGATCGCAGATTCAATGTCCGTCCCCCGGCATTCCGGCTGGGTGCAGAGCGGCGAACGTTGGGACCTGTGGTGGAATGGGCGCTCCGTAGCGAACATCGTGCCGCATGCAGTGCTTGGCTTCCGGGTGTGCCTGGAAGCACGCAGAGTGCCCAGGGCAAAGATCGTTGCAGCAGCGAATGCACGGCAGGCCAAGCGCTATGCCGAGCGCTGGTGCGCTGCACGACTCTGCCCGCAGCTGCGGCTGCGCGATGCGGTGGCGAGGCTGGTGGGTGCCACACTCGAAGCGGGCAGATCGTCACCAGTACAGTCGCGGCAGCAACGGCAGCAGGCCCGTCGGTTGGCCGAGGCCGGAGCTGGGGAAGTGGCACGGATCAAGAAGGTCCTGGCGCTGCGAAGGGCAGTACCAGCACCTATAATCGCGCCCTGAGCATCGATCGCCACCCTCGATGCTCGGGGTTCCGGGGGATGCCGTGACCACGCGCGTAGGAATATTTTCCGTTGCGGAAGCCCGGAAAGGTGCAGCGCGCATGGCGATAGTGGGCGGCAAAGCCTGAGTTTGATTTGCACGCGGTATTTTTCTGGAATTGATGAAGAGTGAAGAAGTTCATGGAAGATTCGATTGGAGCCCGGGTTCGCACAGTTCTGTGCACGGGCCTGTTTGTTTTCGCCTGCAGCGCCCACGCGCTTGGCAATGACGAAGCGGCCTCGTTGAAGAGCGTGCTGGCAGCAGCCGAGACCGGCAGCGCAGATGCCGAGAATGATCTTGGAGATCGCTACAACCAAGGCAACGGTGTGGTCAGGAACCCGGTGACGGCGGTTGAGTGGTATCGCAAGGCTGCTGAGCAGGGCCATGCATCTGCCCAATCCTCCCTTGCCGTGATGTATCTGAACGGAACCGGGGTTCCCAAGGATCTCGCGCAAGCACTGTTCTGGGTGCGCAAGGCGGCGGAGCAAGGCAACGGTCTTGCACAGTCCGACCTGGGGATGATGTACCTGGAGGGATTGGGCGTGTCAAAGGATGATGCGCAGGGCCTCTTCTGGATCCGCAGGTCGGCCGAAGGAGGAGCTTCCGCGGGGCAGTACAACCTTGGCAGCCTGTATGAGCGCGGCGGCGCGGGCCTCACCAAAGACCGGGCCGAGGCCATGCGCTGGTACACCAAGGCGGCCGTCCAGGATCTGAAGGGAATTCTGGTCAGCGATGCTCGCCAGAAGCTGTGCTCGAGTGGCAAGGAGGGCCAGGTGTGGTGTGACCAGATCGAACCCCCGCCGAGGTTCAACTCGGTTGAGGAACTGATGGCAGCTGCCAAAAGTGGCGACGCCGAGGTTCAGGCCGTGCTCGCGACCATGTATGCCGATGGTATCGGCGTGCCGAAGGACGATATCCAATCAGCCGCCTGGTTCGGCAAGGCGGCAATGGCGGGCTACGCGCCCGCCCAGTTCGAACTCGGGAACCTGTATGCCAGCGGGCAGGGCGTGCCCAAGGACAGGGATGAGCAGATCTACTGGTACTGCGAGGCTGTCGCACAGGGACATGACGGGGCGTTTACCAATCTCCAGATAATGAGCGCCCTCGAACTGTTCGATCCGAAGGACTGCCCGGAGCGCCGTGCACGCAGGCGATGATTGCCATCGGGCAATGACTGCCATCTCACCCGGACCTCACGCAGAGGCCCGGGTGCAGGAAGGCCTCACACCAGGGGACGGCCGGTATTTCCGCTCAACCGGTGCCTGATCACGCCGAAAGCTCCTCACGCACGATCTTCGCCCCGGCGCTGAGCGCGCGCAGCTTGCCGCGCGCCACTTCGCGCGCCAGCGGTGCCATGCCGCAGTTGGTGCTCGGGTAGAGCTTGTCGGCATCCACGAACTGCAGCGCCTTGCGCAGCGTGTTGGCCACGTCTTCCGGCGTCTCCACCGTATTGGAGGCCACGTCGATGGCGCCCACCATCACCTTTTTGCCGCGCACCAGTTCGATCAGGTCGATCGGCACGTGCGAGTTCTGGCATTCCAGCGAGATGATGTCGATGCTGGAGGTCTGCAGCTTGGGGAACGACTCTTCATACTGGCGCCATTCCGAGCCCAGTGTCTGCTTCCAGTCGGTGTTGGCCTTGATGCCGTAGCCGTAGCAGATGTGCACGGCCGTCTGGCACTTCAGGCCTTCGACGGCCCTCTCCAGCGCAGCCACGCCCCAGTCGTTCACTTCGTCGAAGAACACATTGAAGGCGGGCTCGTCGAACTGGATGATGTCCACGCCGGCGGCCTCCAGTTCCTTTGCCTCTTCGTTGAGGATCTTCGCGAACTCCCAGGCCAGTTTCTCGCGGCTCTTGTAGTGCGCGTCGTACAGCGTGTCGATCATGGTCATCGGGCCGGGCAGGGCCCACTTGATGGGTTGCGCGGTCTGGCGGCGCAGGAACTTCGCATCCTCCACGAACACCGGTTTCGGGCGGCTGACCGCGCCAACCACGGTCGGCACGCTTGCATCGTAGCGGTTGCGGATGCGCACGGTCTCGCGCTTCTCGAAATCGACACCACTGAGGTGCTCGATGAAGGTGGTGACGAAATGCTGCCGGGTCTGTTCGCCGTCGCTGACGATATCGATGCCGGCGTGCTGCTGCTCCTGCAGGGACAGGCGCAGTGCATCCTGCTTGCCTTCAATCAGGCCATCGTCCTGCAGTTTCCAGGGTGACCAGAGCTTCTCGGGCTCGGCCAGCCAGGAGGGCTTGGGCAGGCTGCCTGCGGTGGAGGTGGGAAGCAGTTTCTTCGTCGACATTGCGTCTTGTTTCCTGGGGGCGAATGGGGAATCGGTGGATCAGCGGGCAGCCCACTGCTCAAGCACGGCGCGGTACGGCTTGATGAAGTGTTCTTCGGTGAACCTGCCCTGCTTGACCGCCAGCTGGCTGCGCTCTTCGCGGTCGTAGACGATGCGGGTCGAGGAGTAATCCTGGTGCTTCAGGCTGGGCTGGTAGACCTTGCCTGCCACGGAGTTGGCGTTGTAGATCTCCGGGCGGTAGATCTTCTGGAAGGCCTCCATCGTGCTGATGGTGCCGATCAGCTCCAGGTTCGAGTAGTCGCCCAGCAGGTCGCCCTGGAAGTAGAACGCCAGCGGTGCCACGCTGCCCGGCGGCATGAAGTAGCGCACCTGCAGGCCCATCTTGTCGAAGTACTGGTCAGTGGGAGAGAACTCGCCCTGGCGATACTCCACGCCCAGGATCGGGTGGTGGTTCTCGGTGCGGTGGTAGGTCTTGCTGCTGGATACGCTGATGCAGATCACCGGCCCCTTGCTGAAGTTGGCACGGTAGGCGTCGGACTCCAGGAAATGCTTGAACAGCTTGCCATGCAGGTCGCCGAAGCCTTCCGGAATGCCAAAGGTGGCCTTGCCTTCGTTGCTGGCCGGCAGCACCACACTGAAATCGTAGTCGCGCACGTAGGACGAGAAATTATTGCCGACGATGCCTTCGGTACGGGCACCGGTGCGGGTGTCGACGATGGTCGGACGCAGCACCTCGATCAGCGGGAACGGATCGCTGCCATCACCGCCATCGATGTGCATCTCCACCGAGATGATGTCCAGCTCGACCGCGTAGCGATCCGCGCTGGGGTTGTCCCAGTGCGCCAGATCGTTGAAGCGGTTGTTGATCATGCTGATCGTGTTGCGCAGGTTTTCCTGGCGGGACGCACCGCGGGCCAGGTTGGCGAAATTGGTGGTGATGCGCGTCCCGTCAGCAGGCTGGTAATCCTCGTTGAAGGGGATGCGCGTGATGCTGAAGGTAAAGGTGTCGGTCGTCATGGGTGGCGTTCCGTAGTGCGGGATGACATCCGGAGGCGGGCGAAGGCATCCGGCATTCAAAGTGCTGCGGCGGCCTCGAGGGCAGCGGCGCGATGGCGGGGCAGGGCCAGCAGCGGCAGGGCCCGCCGCACCGCCAGCCGTGCCCGCTCGATCAGGGCATCGTTCTGCACGCGGCCGTCGGCGAAATCGCGGTCGGTGGCGTAGACGCCCAGTGGCAGGGTGCGCGCCTGGAAGAAGCTGAAGAGCGGGCGCAGCTGATGGTCGATCACCAGCGAATGGCGCTCGCTGCCACCGGTGGCGGCCAGCAGGATGGGGGTGTCGACCAGTGCGTCCTGGTGGACGAAGTCGAAGAAATGCTTGAACAGCCCGGTGTACGAGCCGCGATAGACCGGCGTGCTCACCACCAGCACATCAGCCTGCTCGACGGCGGCCAACTGCCGTTCCACGGTGTCGGGCAGCTGCGAACGCCAGAGCGCGCCGGCCAGCTGCGGGGCCAGTTCGCCCAGCTCGACCAGGTGCTGCTCGCTATGGATGTCTTCGCCGATCAGGCCCAGCAGATGCTCGGCCAGGGTGGCGGCCCTGGAGGGGCGCTGCAATCCGCCGGAAACGGCGACGAGTCGAAGGGGGCGGGTAGGTGAAAGCATGACCCGATGCTAGCTACGCCCTTCCATGACGTAAAATGGTATTACTTCACCAATCCATGAGCAGGATTCATCATCATGCTGGAGCGGATCCACCTCAGTATCGTGCAGCAGGTCGAGCAGCAGGGCTCGCTCACCGCCGCCGCCGGCGTACTCAACCTGACCCAGTCGGCCCTGAGCCACAGCATGAAGAAGCTGGAGCAGCAGCTGGGCACCGACGTCTGGCTGCGCGAAGGCCGCAGCCTGCGGCTGACCCAGGCCGGGCAGTACCTGCTGGCGGTTGCCAACCGGGTGCTGCCACAACTGGATCTGGCCGAGGAGCGGCTGGGCCAGTTCGCACAGGGCGAGCGGGGCGCGCTGCGCATCGGCATGGAATGCCATCCCTGCTACCAGTGGCTGCTGAAGATCGTCTCGCCGTACCTGGCCGCGTGGCCGGACGTGGACGTGGACGTCAAGCAGAAGTTCCAGTTCGGTGGCATTGGCGCGCTGTTCGGCTACGAGATCGACCTGCTGGTCACCCCGGACCCGCTGCTGAAGCCGGGCCTGAAGTTCATTCCCGTATTCGACTACGAACAGGTGCTGGTGGTGGCCAGCAACCACGCCCTGGCCAAGGTGGACCACGTAAAGCCGCGCCAGCTCGGCCAGGAAGTGCTGATCAGCTACCCGGTGCCGTTCGAGCGCCTGGACATCTACAACCAGTTCCTGCTGCCGGCCGGTATCACCCCGCGACGGCACAAGGCCATTGAAACCACCGACATCATGATGCAGATGGTGGCCAGCGGCCGCGGCGTGGCGGCCATGCCACGCTGGCTGGTGGAGGAGTACGCCGCCCGCATGGATGTGGTGCCCGTTCGCCTGGGTGCGAAGGGCATCCCCAAGCAGATCTACCTGGGTGCACGCGAGGCGGATACCGGTATCGACTACCTGCAGGCTTTCATCGAACTGGCACGGAACAGCACGCCGCTGGCCAGCAATGCGCGCGGGGGCACGTAATGGCCGCACCTACGTCGCTGCGGGCGCGGGCCTTTCTGGATGCCTTTTCGCTGGAGGTGAGCGCCAAAGCCATGCCCGCGCTACACGCGGAGGCTGCCCGCATTCCACGCGGCACGACAATCTCCATTCCCTGGCTGGCCAGCGAGGACGACGACGCACGACTGGCTGCGGCGCGCAGGGTGCGTGAGCTGGGCTTCGAGCCGATGCCGCATCTCTCGGCCCGTCGCATCGGGTCGCGTGTGGTGCTTGAACGGTTCCTGCAGCGCGCCGCCAACGAGGCCGGTGTCGCCCAGTGCCTGTTGATCGGCGGCGATCTGGCCACGCCCGCCGGCCCATTTGCTGATAGCGCTTCGATCATCGAGACCGGGCTTCTGGAGAGGGCCGGCATCAAGGCCGTCGCCATCGGCGGCCACCCCGAGGGCCATCCGGTCATGGGCAGTGTCGGGTGCTGGCAGGTGCTGGAACACAAGTGCCAGGCCATCGAAGCGCGCGGCATGGCGCCGATGATCATCACGCAGTTCGCCTTCGATGCCGACATCGTTCTGGCCTGGTTGGACGCGCTGCGCGCCCGTGGCATCGACGTTCCGGTGCTGGTCGGCGTGCCGGGTCCGGCAAGCATCGCGCGGTTGGCACGCTACGCCGCAATGTGCGGGGTGGGTGCCAGTGCATCCATGCTGGCAAGGTACGGCATCTCGATCGGGCGGCTGCTCGGGACCGCAGGGCCGGAAGTATTCGTGGACCACCTGGTGAGCCGTTTGACTGACGCCCACGGGTTGGTCAGCCCGCACTTCTTTCCGTTCGGTGGTATTGCCCAATCACTGGACTGGATCAAACGGCACCGGCCGCAGGCATCGGCAGTCGGCGGCTGACGGGCCATCGATGACGGCTACCGGGCAGCGCATGTGGTTGCCCGGTCCCGTCCCGGTCAGCCCTGCCGGTGTCGTATCTCGGACGGGCAACTGATCAGGCCGGCATTGCTGATGGCCTGGCGCGTACCGCATGCGCGGCACGCAAGCACCGTTCCCCCTCTTACATGCTCCATCTCCTGCTCACCCCAGACACTGGTTGCGCCGCACGCCGTGCAGGTTGCTTCGATCTGCAGGGCCCGGGCCAGGTCGCCCTCCGCGCCTGGTCTGTAGGTGAGGTCGGTGATCTTGAATATGCCGGTATGACTCATTGGAACGCCGTTGTGGGTCTACTACGGGAAGATATCGATGCAGAGGTGTCGGGCGCGTCGGCGCGGTGTCGAGAAGCGGTGCGGGTCAACTCAGGGGTCACTACGCAACGTGAATTCCTCCAGCCGTGCACGGCTGACGGACTGGTGGTTGCCACACCCCGGGCAGCTGAGCGAAGCGGCGCCGTTGAGGTCGACAAGCCCATGATCAGGAATGGCCCGGAATTGCCTTGAGCATTTCAGGCAGGAGCAATCAATCCGGGTGACCTGCAGCAGGGTGCCATCCTCACGCGCCACTCCTTCGACGCTGACTACATAGAACTGTCCGATGTCTCGCATGAAGATGAACAATGCTCTGAACGTTTGGGGCGCCCATCATGCCGTCTGACGTGCCGTACGGCGCAGCCATCGACCGTCCTTATTCTGAAGAGTTAAGAATCAGGATCAGGGGGCAGGCTTGTGCCGGGTGCTAGAGTGTGAGCGGGTGCCGATGTGGCGCCATATTCAAGGCGAAATTCATGCCCATTCGGGCCGTTGTATATGCAAGTCAAGCAGTAGAAGGTCTTTCGATCGATCGCCTGGAGGCGCTCGTGGCCGATGCCGCGAGGTTCAATAAAGTTGCAGGCGTGACGGGCGTGCTGCTGCACGACGGCACGCGATTCGTGCAGTACTTCGAAGGGCCGGAAGATGGCGTGGCCAGCGTCTACGAGCGCGTGCTGCAATCGGCCAGCCATACGGATGTCGTGGAGCTGGCGCGGGGGCGCGTCTCCACCCGGCAGTTTCCCTATTGGTCGATGCACCAGCTTCCTGCCGATCAGCTTCTGGTCGGCAGACTTGCAAGGGCCGACTGGTCACGCTTCAAGAGAAGCCAGCCCGAGGAGATCGCAGGCTCCGCGTGGGGAATCGATGTGCTTGCCGCGGCGGTAGCGCCCTACGTGCACGCCGCCTAGTTTCGGCTTCGGCGACCACTTCATCGAGGTGTGCAGTGACATGAAGGTTCTCATCGCGCTCATCGCTGCACTGCTGGCTGCGGGCCCGGCGCTTGCCGACTCCCCGCTGCCGCCGCCGGAGAGGTTCACGGCATGTTCCCCCGCTCGAAATCTCTGTGCTGATTCCGATCCGGCCCTCAATTCAACGCGGGTAACACCACATGCATCGGGCCAGGATGCCTGGCTGATACCCGGATGGCATCGCTGGTTGTTCCCATCGGACGATGGGGAGTCGGTTGTGGTCGGCTACGAGGGCATGAACCTGGTTCCGGCTGACGTGACGTTGAGCGAGCCGGTGCTGCATTTCTACAATCGCGGCCGCCTGGTTCGCACCGTTACGCTCGATCAGTTGTATCGGCGCACATCGCAGCTTCGGCGCACTGTCTCACACCTCTCGTGGGTGACCAACATCGGCTTCAATCGCTCCAACCAGTTCGTCGTCGAGCTGGTCAATGGAGAGAAGGTGGCGTTTGCTCCCAGAACGGGGGCCCGCGAGCCGGTTCGGCCGGACGGGCGCTGACAGTCCGTTATGGGTGTTCGGAAGTCACGCATGGCGTGACCGCGCCATGCCCCATGTTCACCCCGCAGCAGCGAGAATGCACCATCGGGCGCGCCTCACGCGCGCTTTCCTCTGCCCGCAGGATCGCGAAGATGTCCAAGCCCCCCTTTGGTGAATCGTCATGTGCCGCCGCTGCCAGCGGTTGCGTCGAGGTACGCGGCGCGCGCGAGCACAACCTCAAGAATGTCGACGTCTCCATTCCGCGCAACGCATTGGTGGTGTTTTCCGGCGTTTCGGGCTCCGGCAAGTCATCGCTGGCCTTCGGCACCGTCTTCGCCGAAGCGCAGCGACGCTACTTCGAATCCGTTGCGCCCTATGCGCGGCGCTTGATCGACCAGGCCGGCGTGCCCGATGTGGACGCCATCGACGGGCTGCCACCGGCAGTGGCGTTGCAGCAGCAGCGCGGCGCGAGCAATGCGCGTTCATCGGTGGGCAGTGTCACCACGCTCTCCAGCCTGGTACGCATGATGTATTCGCGTGCAGGCGCATATCCGGCCAACCAGCCGATGCTCTACGCGGAAGACTTCTCGCCCAACACGCCGCAGGGCGCCTGCAGTACCTGCCACGGGTTGGGGCATGTCTACGAAGTGACCGAAGCCTTGATGGTGCCGGACCCGTCGCTGAGCATCCGCGAGCGCGCCATCGCCTCCTGGCCGCCGGCATGGCATGGCCAGAACCTGCGCGACATCCTGGTCACGCTCGGCTACGACATCAATGTGCCGTGGAAGACGCTGCCGAAGAAGGATCGAGACTGGATCCTGTTCACCGAGGAAACACCCACCGTGCCGGTCTATGCCGGCTTCACGCCTGCCGAGACCCGGGCAGCGCTCAAGCGAAAGCTCGAACCGAGCTACATGGGCACGTACACCGGCGCGCGTCGTTATGTGCTGCATACCTTCGCCAATACCCAGAGCGCGCTGATGCGCAAACGGGTTTCCCGCTACATGGAAGGCAAGCTGTGCCCGGCCTGCCACGGAAAGCGCCTGAAGCCGGAGGCGCTCTCGGTCACCTTCGCGGGTGTGGATATCGGTGAGTTCATGCGGTTGCCTCTGGATCAATTGGCAGATCTGCTGGAGCCCATCGCGCGAGGTGACTTCAGCGCGCACAGCCGGGGCGAACGCACCAGCAAGACGACCACGCGACGCGACCGCAGCCAGCGAGCGGCCAGCGGTCGCGCCGTCCACGCTGCGGCTCCGGATGTACGCCTGACCTCGGCCCTGTCCGAAGAGAAGCGGCTGGCTGCACAGCGGCTGGCGGGCGGGGTCATGGGGCGGGTGCGGCAACTACGGGAGCTTGGCCTGGGCTATCTCTCGCTGGACCGCGCCACGCCCACCCTGTCCGCTGGCGAACTGCAGCGCCTGCGGCTGGCCACCCAGCTCAGCTCGCTGCTGTTTGGCGTGCTGTATGTGCTCGACGAACCTTCGGCCGGCCTGCACCCGGCCGACAGCCAGGCGCTGTACGACGCGCTGGACCGGCTGCGTGATGGCGGAAACTCGGTGTTCGTGGTCGAACACGATCTGGAGCTGATGCGCCGCGCGCAATGGCTGGTGGACGTGGGGCCGGAGGCCGGCGAGCGGGGAGGGCGCGTGCTTTACAGCGGCGAACCTGATGGCCTGCGCCAGGTACAGGATTCGCGCACGGCCCGGTATCTGTTCGACCAGGTGCCTGCACCCGCCAGCCGCCAGCGCAGCGCCGGGAACTGGCTGGAGCTGAAAGGCATCCACCGTCACAACCTGCAGGGCGTGGACGCGCAGGTGCCGCTGGGGTTGCTGACGGCAGTGACCGGCATTTCCGGCTCGGGCAAGTCCAGTCTGATGGCGCAGGCGCTGCCGGAGCTGATGCTGCTGCATCTGGGGCACGAACCCGCGGACGATGGTGCCGAGGCCTCACCCACGGACGGGCCGACCGTGATCGAAACCACCCGAGGCCAACTGGCCGGTGATGTGGACGCCATCCAACGCGTGGTGCAGGTGGACCAGAAGCCGATCGGCCGCACACCGCGCTCCAACCTGGCCACCTATACCGGGCTGTTCGATCACGTACGCAAACTGTTCGCGGCGACGCCGGCCGCACGTCGTCGCCGGTTCGATGCGGGCCGTTTCTCGTTCAACGTGGCCAAGGGCCGATGCGAGACCTGCGAAGGCGAGGGTTTCGTGAGCGTCGAGCTGCTGTTCATGCCCAGCGTCTACGCCCCATGCCCCACCTGCCACGGCGCGCGTTACAACGAAGCCACGCTGAAGGTGCTGTGGAACGACCGCAACATCGCCGAGGTCCTGCAGATGACGGTGGACCAGGCGCACGCATTCTTCAGCGCGGAGGAGCCCATTGCCCGCCCGCTGCAGTTGCTGCAGGAAATCGGCCTGGGTTACCTGCGGCTGGGCCAGCCGGCCACCGAGCTTTCAGGCGGCGAGGCCCAGCGCATCAAGCTGGCCACCGAACTGCAGCGCAGCCAGCGCGGGCGCACGCTGTACGTGCTGGACGAACCCACCACCGGCCTGCATGCGTCGGATGCGGACAGGCTGCTGGTTCAGCTGCAGCGGCTGGTCGACGCAGGAAATACGGTGGTGATGATCGAGCATGACATGCGGGCGGTCGCGCAGGCGGACTGGGTGATTGACGTCGGGCCGGGCGCAGGCAGTGCCGGTGGCACCATCGTGGCGAAGGGAACGCCGCAACAGGTGGCGCGCGCGCAGGGAAGCAGGACAGCGCCTTTCCTTGCGCGAGAGCTGGCTCATCTGTAGGGCCGAGCCATGCCCGGCCACCACCCTCGGCCAGATCCAGGGTCGGCCCGTCCAGCAAACGATGCTCAGGTCTCCCCACGCCACTGGCTCATCAGCATCTGGAGAAAGCGTTCCGCAGTAGGCGAGAGCAGGGCGCCTCGGCGACGGACGATCCCGATCGTGCGCGACACCACAGGGTTGCCTATCGAGCGCGTCACCAGGGTGGGATGATCCCCGTCCGGCGTAGCCATTTTCGGCAGGACAGACACGCCGATGCCGGCCTCGACCATGCCCAGTGACGTCGACAGGTGGGTCACCTCGTAGTGCCAGCTCAGTTTGAGGTTCTCGCGCGCCAGGGCGCCGTCCAGCAGCGTGCGATTGCCGCTGGTGCGATGCACGGTGATCAGCTGATGCTCTGCCAGGTCAGCCCACTCCACCCTGCGCTTGCGGGCCAGGGGGTGGTCGCGGCGGCAGGCCAGCACAAACGGGTCTTGGGCCAGTACGTCGAAATCGAGATTCGGATCGTTGGCGCCCATGAAGTTGATGCCGAACTCGACTTCGCCACGTTCCACCGCCTGCAGGCCCTCGGTCGCCGGGATATCCAGGATCCGGAAGCGCACGTTGGGATGCGCTTCGTGGAAGCGCGCCATCACGCTGGGCAGGAAGTAGAACGCCGCCGTGGGCAGGCAGGCGATGGTGACGGTAGCGCCCCGCGTATCGTCCCGGCCCCGCAGTGAGAACAGTGAACCATCGAATTCCTCCAGCATGCGACGCACCAGCGGCAGCAGGTTCTCGCCGACGGCGGTGGTGCTGACGCTGCGCGTGGTGCGCTCCAGCAGTGGCGAACCCACCGCCTGCTCCAGCTTCTGTATCCGTCGGCTGAGTGCCGGCTGGGAGACGTGCAGGATCTCCGCGGCCCGATGGAAGCTGCGCGTCTCCGATACCAGCAGGAACGCGCGGAGATCGAGGATTTCGCAATTGATGCTCATTGGGTATCAATCATCCAAAAATCAGCAATTCACAGATCAATTGGGGTCATGCCAGTATCGAATCACAGAGGGGTCATTCATCCCCTATACGCATCAATCTAGCACACGTATGTCCAACGATCTGCTCAGCATTCCCTGCGTGCTCATGCGCGGTGGCACCTCCAAGGGCCCGTTCTTCCTGGCCAGCGACCTTCCGGCGAACACCGCCGAACGCGATCGCCTGCTGGTGGAAGTGATGGGGTCGGGTCATCCGCTGCAGATCGACGGCATCGGTGGTGGCAACGCGCTGACCAGCAAGGTGGCCATCATCGACAGATCCAGCCGGGCAGACGCCGACGTGGACTATCTGTTCGCCCAGGTAAGGGTGGAGCAGCAGGTGGTGGACACGTCCCCCAACTGCGGCAACATGCTGGCGGCGGTGGGCCCATATGCCATCGAGCGGGGGCTGGTGCAGGCCCAGGATCCGCAGACCGAGGTGCGCATCCACAACGTCAACACCGGCAAGCTGATCATCGCGACGGTGGAAACGCCCGGCGGCAATGTGGTCTATCGCGGTGATACGCGCATTGCCGGCGCGCCGGGCTCGGCCTCGCCGGTCAGGCTCTCCTTCCTCGATGCGGCAGGCGCCCGCACCGGCAAGCTGCTGCCCAGCGGGCACGCGCAGGAAACCATCAATGGCGTGCCGGTCAGCCTGGTGGACTGCGCCATGCCGATGATGCTGGTGCGTGCCGAAGACCTGGGCGTGCACGGTGATGCCTCGCCCGCCGAACTGAACGCGGACGCGGCGTTCATGCGCCGGCTGGAAGCGCTTCGCATCGAGGCGGGGGCCCGCATGGGCATCGCCGACGCCGGCAACACGGTCATCCCCAAGCCGGTGCTGCTGTCGGCGCCCCAGCATGGGGGCGATCTGCAGGTGCGCTATTTCATGCCGCACCAATGCCATACCGCACTGGCCATTACCGGCGCGGTCGGCCTGGCCACCGCCGCCGTCACGCCGGGTACGCTGGCCCACACTTTGGTCGGATGCCTGTCCGTTCCCGGCAGCATTACCCTCGAACATCCGAGCGGGGCCCTGGAGGTGGGTCTCAGTCGCAGTTCGGACGATACGCCGGTGATTGCCAGCGTGGTGCGCACCGCACGCCGACTGTTCGACGGTCGGGTATACGCAACTTCGCCCGCGCACGCCACGGCCAGTACCACCCAAGACCGCCAATGGACGTCAGCGGCATGATCTGAAACCGGCTGGGTCGGCACAGGCGTGCCTGCCCCGCCACCACAACGTAGATGCTTCACTCCTGGGAGGGATGATGTACAAGCAGTTCCTGATGGCCGCGCTGTGCGCGGCCGGCCTGGCCGCGGCCGGGTGCAGCAACAGCGGCCGCGCCGAAGGTGCGACCACAGGCAGCGCTGACAACGCACCGGTGCGCATCAGCGTCGGCTCCTACAACCTCAACAACCTGCCGTTCTTCATCGCCGACGCCAAGGGCTATTTCAAGGATGTCGGTCTCGAAGTGAAGACCGAGAACTTCGCCCAGGGCGGCTCCAAGGTACTGCAGGCGCTGGTGGCCAATTCCACCGACGTGGCCGTCGGCTTCTACGACCACACCATCCAGATGCAGGCCAAGGGCAAGGACGTGGTTGCCTTTGTGCTGCTCTCGCGCAATTCCGGGCTGGTGATGGCCGGCCGCGAAGATGCCACCTTCGATCCGGCCCGGCCGGAAACCATCAAGGGCCAGAAGGTCGGGATCACCGCGCCGGGCTCCTCGTCAGACTTCTTCGTCCGTCACTTCCTCGCCCAGCATGATATTCCGGCCGACAGCATCTCGCTGATCGGCGTCGGCTCCGGCGCCGCAGCGGTTGCCGCCCTGGAGCAGGGCAAGATCGACCTGCTGGTCAACTACGACCCGGCCGCCACCCTGATCACCGAGCGCAAGGTCGGCAAGATCCTCCTCGACGCGCGCAGCGACGACGGCGCCCGCCAGGTCTATGGCGGCTTGTACCCGACCTCGGTGATGTATGCCAACCAGAGCTTCCTGGACAAGCGCCCGCAGGCAGCCGAGAAGATCGCCCGTGCCGAGCAGATGGCGTTGAAGTTCATCGCCGACAACAGTGCCGAAGAGATCGTTGCCGCGCTGCCGGACAGCTACGTCTCCGGCGATCGCGCCACCTATGCCCGCGCGGTGGAGAACGCCCGCGCGATCTTTACACGCGACGGTCACTTCACGCCGGCCGACCTGGAAACCCCACTGAAGGTGCTGCGCGAGTTCAACACGGATGTGGCCAAGGCCAACATCGATCTGTCCAGGACCTACACCAATGCCTTCGTCGAGCGTGCCCACGCTGCGGCGCCGGCGGCCCAACCGTGATCGGAGGTAACCCCATGGCCCTCAATGCCACCGTGCGCCAGCTCAACGGCGCGCCGCAGCTGGAGCCTGCACAGACCATGGTCGCCCTCAACAAGGTGACCATGTCCTTCGGCGAATTCACCGCCGTGCGTGATGTCGACATCCAGGTGGGTGACGGCGAGTTCCTTGCCATCGTCGGGCCGACCGGCTGCGGCAAGAGCACCATCCTCAATTCCGTGGCGGGGCTGTTGAAACCGTCCTCCGGCGAAGTAGCCATCGATGGCCGTACTGTCAGCGGCGTGCAGGAGTCGGTCGGCTACCTGTTCCAGCAGGATGCGCTGCTGCCGTGGAAGACGGCTTACCAGAATGTTGAACTCGGCCTGCGCTTCCGCGGCGTGCCCGAAGCCGAACGCAAGGCCAAGGCCAACGCGTGGCTGGCCAAGGTCGGCCTGGCCGGTTTCGAACATCGCTACCCCCATCAGCTGTCCGGTGGCCAGCGCAAGCGTGTGCAGATGGCGCAGGCGCTGATCGTCGAGCCGAAGGTGATCCTGATGGATGAACCGTTCTCGGCGCTGGATATCCACACCCGGCACCTGATGCAGAACGAGCTGCTGCGTCTGTGGCAGGAGGACCGGCGCTCGGTGATCCTGATCACCCACGATCTGGAAGAAGCGATCGCCCTGGGGGATCGCGTGGTGGTGCTGTCCTCCGGCCCAGCCAGCCGCGTGGTGCGCAGCTTCGACGTGGATCTGGAGCGTCCGCGCAACGTGGCCGAGATCAAGCTGGATGACCGTTTCACCGACCTGTACCGCGACATCTGGGCCTGCCTGCGCGGCGAAGTGGAGAAGAGCTATGCACGCCAAGACTGACAAATTCATCCAGCTGGCCCTGGTAGTCGCCGTTTTCGGCGGCTGGGAAGGCGGTATCGCGCTGGGCGTGATCGATCCGTTCTTCTTCCCTTCGCCGACGGCGATCGTGCAGCAGGCCTGGACCTGGTTGTCCGATACCTCGTTCTACCAGCACGTCTACATCACCCTGACCGAAACCGCGCTGGGCTACATCATCGGCACCGGCCTGGGTGTCGCCGGCGGTGTCTGGCTGGGCCTGAGCCGCCGCTCGGCGCGCATCCTCGATCCCTTCATCAAAGGCTTCAACGCAATTCCGCGCGTAGTGCTGGCGCCGATTTTCGTGTTGTGGCTGGGGCTGGGCCTGTGGTCGAAGGTGGCGCTGGCGGTCACCCTGGTGTTCTTCACCACGTTCTTCAATGCCATGCAGGGCGTGCGCGAGGTGAATCCGGTGGTGCTGGCCAATGCCCGCATCCTGGGCGCAAGCCGCAGCGACCTGCTGCGCCATGTCTACTTCCCGGCAGCAGCCAGCTGGATCCTGTCCTCGCTGCGCACCTCGGTTGGCTTCGCGGTGGTCGGCGCGATCATCGGTGAGTACCTCGGGGCCTCGGCGGGCCTGGGTTACCTGATCGCGCAGGCCGAGGGCAACTTCAATGCCGTGGGCGTGTTCGCCGGCATCATCATCCTGGCCGCCTTCGTGCTGGTCATCGACGCTCTGCTGGACGTGGTCGAGAACAAGCTGATCACCTGGCGTCCCAACGCCCAGGCACAGGCCACCAGCTGAACCGGCCGCGCTGAGCCGGCCTGCCGCGCCGCCGGACCGATCCGGCGGCGCGCACTTCCTCCCCCGATCTTCCCCCGCACCACCGCAACAGGCCAGCGCCGGGCCAGGGGGCCGGCTGGCCGGAGAGAGAGCCCATGAATCATTCCACCGTGCTGCCGCTGGCAGCGCTGTCGGTCGCGCTCGGCCTGCTGTTGGCCAGCGGTCACGCAGGCGCCCAGTCTGCTTCGCCCCAGCCCGCACCACTGAGCCATGCCGAACTGTCACGCCTGGTGCAGCAGCAGGCGCTGCAGATCCAGCAATTGGAAGCGCGCCTGCGCGCCGTCGAGGGAGGGCAGGGCATAGCGGCCGGGCTACCCACGCCGCCGGAGCCCGCACCTGTGCTTGAGACGCGGGTGGCGGCACTGGAATCCAACCAGTCCAAGCTGCCGAAGGTGTCCTGGGCCAAGGGCGCACCGGAGCTCAGCAGTGCCGACGGCAATACGGTGTTCCGTCCCCGCGGACGCCTGTTCGTCGATGCCTCCAGTACTGACGGTTCCGCGGTCGCCGACCGCAACGTTTCGGGAACGGAGATCCGTTCGGTACGCCTGGGCGCAGAGGGACGCTACGGAACCCTGGGCTGGGTGGTGGAGGGCGACTTCGCCGACAACGCGGTGGCCTGGAAGTCGGTCTATGCCACGCTGGACCACACCCTGTTCGGCCTGCCGGCCGATCTCACGGTTGGCAATCGCTTGAATGATCGCGGTATCGATGGCTCCAGCAGCACCTCCAACACGCCATTCCAGGAGCGCAACGTGGTCGGCACGCTGATGCTGCCGCAGCGCGGCCTGTTTGGTGTCGGGCTGACCGAGCGCGTGTATGGAAAGGGGTGGCATGCCAGCGTGTCGGTGGCCGGCAACGATCTCAACAACGCCGGCACCGACAACGACAGCCAGACCTGGGCCACGCGCGTGCACTGGAACCCCGTGGCCAGCGACGCGGTCACGGTGCACCTGGGGGCCTGGGCGTTCCACGAGGAGATCGCCGCAGGCGCCAGCGGCGTTGTTCGCAGTTCGGCCATCGCCGGGCATTTCAACGATCTGGTCAAGATCGCGCCGGGCACACTGCTGGGCGCCGAGCGCAGCACGGCTTACGGTGCCGAACTGGCCGGCTTCTTCGGAAAGGCGTGGGCGACCGGCGAATGGGGCACCCGCAGCCTGCGGGGGAGCGACGCCAGCGGCCGTTATGATCGTGACCACGAGGCCTGGGCGATCTCGGCCGGCTGGTTCTTGGCTGGCGCACGCCCGTCCTACACGGGCAAGACCGGTACCTGGGGACGCGTGAAGGTGGCCGACCCGGTGACGCGTGGCGGTCGCGGCGCATGGGAGCTGAAGGGCCGCTATGAAGACGTGGACTATGCCGAACTGCCCAGTGGCGGCACCGGCCACGCATGGACGCTGGGCGCGAACTGGTACCTCAACGATTTCAGCCGCGTGATGTTCGAAGCCGTCCGTTGGCAGACCCGCCACCGCAGTGGCAGTGCAGCAGGCAGGGATGAAGGCACTACCTTCAATACCCGCCTGCAGCTGGCGTTCTGACACCGATACGCCGCCCGCGCGCCGATCAGAGCAGCAGCAGCGCTCCGATCAGCGCGGGCGGCATCACCAGCGCGCCGACGCGCAGGAAGTCGAGCGCGCTGACATGCTCGCCCTCGCGACGCAGCGCCACCAGCCACAGCATCGTGGCCAACGAGCCGGTCACCGACAGGTTCGGGCCCAGGTCCACGCCAACCAGCAATGCGGCACGGGTCTGTGCCGGCAGCTCTGCCATCTGGCCCAGCGAACCGGCCGCCAGGCCGACCGGCAGATTGTTGGCCAGGTTGCTGAGCAATGCGGCCGCACCACCCGCCAGCCAGCTGGCCTGCTGCGGCGACGCCTTCGCCAGCGCCTGCAGAGCGCCGGCTGCACTCTGGATCACGCCGGTCTGCGCTACCGCTTCCACAAGCACGAAAAGCCCGGCCACCAGCGGCAGCACGCCCCAGGATACGTGGCGCAGCAGCGGTAGCGGGCTGCGGCGCTGACGAACCACCACCGCCGCCACGCTCAGTGCACCGGCGCAGAACGTGGCCAGGCCCAGCGGCCCGTCAAGTGCAGAGGTCACCAGCAGCACGCTGCCGGTGAACAGCACACCCAGCGCACTCAGGCGCCCGCCCTCGGTCAGCGGGCGATGCTGCGGCGCGGCCACCAGCGGCTGTGCGATCTCGCGCCGGTGCACCCAGCGCAGCACAAGATAGGTCGCACCGATCGCCGCCAGCGAGGGCAGTGCGAACTGCGCCAGCCACTGCAGCAGCGGTGGCATGTGCTGGCCGTAGACCACCAGGTTGGCCGGGTTGGAGATGGGCAACACGAAGCTGGCCGCATTGGCGATGAAGGCACAGACGAACAGGTAGGGCAGGGGATTGGCGCGGGCCGCCTTGCAGGCCGCGTAGACCGCCGGGGTCAACACCACGGCTGTCGCATCATTGGAAAGAAATACCGTTACCAGCGTGCCGACCAGGAACACCAGGTCGAACAGGCGCCGCCCCGAGCCGCCCGCATGCCGCACCGCATACAGCGCCAGCCAGTCGAACAGCCCTTCGCGGCGGGCGAGCTCGGCCAGCACCATCATGCCGACCAGGAAGAGGTAGACGTCGCGGCCTTCGGCGACTGCGTGCCAGGTAGTGCCGAACGACACGGTGCCGCTGAGCGGAAGCAACGCGGCCGCGCCGAGCGCCCACGCGTACTCCGGGATGCGGAACGGGCGGAACAGCAGGCCGACAGTGGCAATGGCCACCGCCATCCAGATGATGAGCGAAGAATGGGAAGCGAGCATGGAGTAGGGGCGTGCGTGGTGCCATCCATCGACCCCGCCGCCGGTTCTCCGGCGTACGTGATCGGCGTGCAGGCGCCCGCTGCGATCAGTGCAAGTGCCGGGGTTGCGGCATCATACCGTGCCGGCTGCCCAGCGAATGCCCTGGCGCGGCGCGTTCCGTGACGGCCGCGCCAAGGCATTCAACACGGCGCCTACTGCGTCGCGCACTCCACCTTGCGATCGAACTCCGTGCCCAGTACGACCGATGTGATCGCAAGCGTTGTGCCCTTTCCGGCGCGCAGTGCGAACGGTACGCTCAAGCGGCTCATGTCTGCCCCGGCCTTGGCCAGGCACTTGAGGGGAACGCCCAACCTGACCCACTCATTCCGCGGCGCTGCCGACAGCGCAGGGCCCAGCGCAACCTCGGCAGCACACGCCGCCCCGCAGACGGTACCCAGTGTCACTGCGGATTCCGCCGGGAGCTGTTCGACACGCACGGTCGCTACCACGGAGAGCTCGCCGTTGGTCTCGCGCGACCAGTCCAGCGGAGTACTGGCCTGCAACGCCACCGTGGCCGGCGCCCGGAAACTGAACTGGCGTGCGCCCTCCTGCACATCGGTGTTGATCGCGACCATCGCCAGTGACTGGTCGGCAGTGGTTGCATTGGGATGCACGACATCGGTCGATTCGCCATTGGCGGCAGTCAGGCGAAGCATCAGGCCGGTGCCGGCTACACCACGCTCGAACAGGGTGCCGCTACCCGCGGCGTCCGGATCAATGCCGGGGTCTTCGGAAAGCGCAGGCAGATTTCCCTTGTCGGCATAGGTCAGGCCGTATCCGAAGGCGAACTGCGGGTCGTAGTCCTTCTGCCCCACGTTGTTCTCGTACTGGTTGGCGCGGCGTGGCCAGGAGTAGCTCAGCTTTCCGCGGAAGTCGTGTTGTACGCGCCCATCGCCCCCGCGCAGCAACACATCGGCCACGCCCCCACCTTCCGAGCCCGGCAGCCACGCAGCCACGAAGGCATCGGCGGCGTTGATTTCGCGGTTCAGCCACAGCGGGCGCCCGCTCAGGAACACCCCCACGACCGGAATGCCGTCTGCCTTCAGGCGTCGCATCAGCTCCAGGTCTCCGGACTTGCCGTTCTTGAACATCAGGTTGGGCAAGTCGCCCTGAAATTCGGCGTAGGGATCTTCGCCGAACACCACGATGGCTACATCGGGGCGATTGCGGTAACGGCCATCGATGGCCAGTTCCGCCTGGCCGCCTCCCGACTTGACCTGTGCCTGCAGACCTTCCCAGATCGTTTCCGCATTCGGGAAGTCCTCGCGACGCGTGCCATCGCCCTGCCAGCTGAGCGTCCAGCCGCCCGCCTGACGGCTCATGTCGTTGGCGCCATCGCCGGCAACCAGTACGCGCTGTTTCGGCGAGAGTGGCAGCAGCTGGTTCTGGTTCTTGAGCAGCACCAGCGATTCACGCACGGCCTGCCGCGCCACCTGGCGATGCGCCGGCGCCCCGAGCAGCTCGAACTTGCCGCCCAATGCGCGCTCGGAGGGCTTGGGTTTGTCGAACAGGCCCATGCGCATCTTCACCCGCAGGATGCGGCGAACGGCATCGTCCAGCCGCGCCTCCGGCAAGCTGCCGTCCTTCACGTGGGCCAGCGTGCTTTCATACATCCCCTTCCAGCTGTCCGGTGCCATGGCCATGTCCAGGCCGGCGACGTAGGTCATCGCGCAGTCGGTGTTGCTGCAGCCCTTGATCTGGCCATGGCCGTTCCAGTCACCGACCACGAAGCCGCCGAAGCCCATCCGGCCCTTCAGCACATCGGTCAACAGTGGCTTGTGCCCGTGCATCTTCTCGCCATGGAAGCTGTTGAACGACGCCATCACCGACTGCGCGCCCGCATTGATCGCCGGCAGGTATCCTGCGGCATGGATGTCACGCAATTCGGCCTCGCTGACCGTGGTGTTGCCCTGGTCCTTGCCGTTGCCCGTGCCGCCATCGCCGAGGAAATGCTTGACCGTGGTCATCACGTGGTGGTCGTCGAGGAAGTCCGCAGCCCCCGCCTTGCCCTGCAGGCCTTCGACGAAGGCCCCTGCATAGCTGGCCACCAGTGCCGGATCTTCCGAGTAGCCCTCGTACGTGCGCCCCCAGCGGTCATCCTGCGGGACGGCCACGGTCGGTGCGAAGGTCCATTCCATGCCGGTCACGCGGGTTTCGGCCGCGGTGATCCTTGCGATCTCGCGCAGCAGTTCCGGGTTGCGCGCTGCGCCCAGGCCGATGTTGTGCGGGAACAGAGTGGCACCCACCACGTTGCTCTGGCCATGCATCGCATCAATGCCCCAGACGATGGGAATGGCCTTGCCACCGTTGCGCGTGTCCATCGACGCTTCCCAGAACGCGTCGGCCAGCGCAAGCCATTCGGCGGGCTTTGCGTTGTAGCGGCCACCTGGGTCGGATGCGCCGCCTGCCAGTATTGAACCCAATCGATATCTGCGCACGTCATCGGGCGTGATGCTGGCGATATCACCCTGCACGATCTGGCCGACCTTTTCTTCCAGCGTCATTGATGCGATCAGCGCGCCGATGCGTCGTTCCATGGCCGGATCGTTGGCCAGCGGCCAGGTTGCCCTGGGCCAGTGCGCGGGAGTGATGGTACCTGCGTCGTTCACCGCGGCAGGGGCCGCACCGGACGCAGGTACCAGGGCCATGGCAAGCGCCGCAGCCAGCATCAGGCGGTGGGGATGGAACACGGGGTTGCGCTTCGCACGATCGGAATGACGGACGTTCATCGGAACAATCATCTCGGAAGGGTGGCTTGGGTGGGCTCGGCGGCCGGAAAGCAACCTGACAGCGTTGTCAGTCAAAACCGAGCATACCCAGCCCGTGGGACGAATGCTTGCTGCACAGCGGCATGGGTTTTGAGGATAAAGTTGCATCTGCATCCACATCCCGTGGTGCAGGATTCAGGCAAAGATGGTGAGGCTATGACGGGCAGAGGGCGGGGGATGCCGGGAGCTGAGCAGGTGCTCGCAGGCAGGCCGGGACGCGTGCGGATCGAGGATGTCGCGGCAACGGCCGGTGTCTCGATGAAGACCGTCTCGCGGGTGCTCAACAACGAACCGAACGTCTCCAAGAGCACCCGGGCCCGGGTGGACGCGGCGGTAGAAAAACTGCGCTACCGCCCCTTGCCCTCGGCACGGGTCCTTGCTGGCCGGCGTTCCTACCTCATTGCGATGCTCTTCGATAATCCCTCCTCGAACTATCTGATGGAGATCGAGATGGGGGTGCTGGACGCGTGCATGGAACAGCACTACAACCTGATGCTCGCTCCGCTGATCTACGACGCGGCCGATATCGTGGAAAAGGTCGAGTCATTGATCATGCAGTCGCAGCTCGACGGGGTGGTGCTGACGCCGCCGCTGACAGACGACACCGCCCTGCTGGAACGCCTGGTCGACCTCGGCATCCCGTATTCCAGCATTTCGGCGAAGGAGCAGAACCGGAACGTGGGCGTCGTCGTGGATGAAATCGGCGCGGTGGTAGCGCTGATCGCACACCTGGCCTCGCTGGGCCATACCCGTATCGCCCATATCAAGGGACACGCCGCGCATGGCGCAAGCATGTGGCGCCTGGCAGGCTATCGCGAAGGCCTGCGCAGGGCAGGCTTGCGCTACGACCCCAGCCTGGTCCTGGAAGGCGAGTTCTCATACGAATCCGGCTACATCGGCGCCAACGCGCTGCTTGCTCGGCCTGATCGACCGACCGCCATCTTCGCCGCCAACGACGATATGGCGGCAGGCGTCATCTGTGCGGTGTTTGAACACGGCCTGTCGGTGCCAGCCGATATCTCGGTCTGCGGTTTCGATGACACGCCGATCGCCCGTCAGATCTATCCGGCATTGACCACGGTCTGCCAGCCCACCCGCGAGATGGGCCGGCGCGCGGCCATGGAGCTGATCAAGGAAGTGCGCGAGCTCGGCAGCGGTGGCGTGGTCGATATTGCTTACGCCCTGAAGGTCCGGCGATCCACGGGGCCCGCCCGTCACGATTGAGCGCAGGTCCGATGGCGCGCCGGCGCAGCCGGCGCGCCATGCTGGCAGAGCAGGGCGTGCGGCTCAGTGGCCGCCTTCGGTGGCCAATCGCTCCAGGTCTACGCCCTGGCGACGCAGCGTACGGCCGGCCGCCCACGCGTAGAACGCCAGATAGCAGAAACACAGTACGCCAATGATGAAGCTGTAGTGCACGCCGACCTTGTCGGCCAGTGCCCCCTGCGCCCAACTGACGATGCCGCCGCCCATGATCATCATGATCAGCAGGCTGCTTGCCTGGTTGGTGTGGCGGCCCAGGCCCGTGATGGCCAGGGTGAAAATGCAGGGCCACATCGTGCTGCAGAACAGCCCGACACTGATGAAGGCAATCACACTGGTCATTCCGGTGGTGAACATGCCGACCAGCTGCGCCGCAATGCCACACACGGCAAAGTACAGCAGCATGCGCGATGGATTGCCCTTGCTGGCCAGGGTCGCGATGATCATCAGGACGATCACCGGCGCGTAGTGGAGGAACTGTGCGGAGTTGTGGCCAGAGATCGCGTTGACGGCAAGGTAGATGGCAAATGCAATGAACGGCAGCACCAGCATCAGCAGCTTCTGCGCGCCTGCGCGCACGTCGAACGCTTCGGCGGCACCACACCAGCGGCCGATCATCAGGCTGGCCCAGTACAGCGAGACGAACGGGGCGATCACCGAGGTTTCCAGGCCCAGCCCACCCTTGCTCAAGGGTTGCTCAAGGTAGGCTGGAAGATTGTCGATGGTCGACACCTCCACGCCGACGTAGAGGAAGATCGCGATCATGCCCATCGCCAGTTGCGGGTAGGAGAGCGCAGATCCGCGATCTGCCTGGTGATTCGTCCCGGTCGCACCTGCGGGGACCGTGGCGCGCAGCTCGACATGATTGGGCACGCTCGAGAACCGCAGCAGCACGGCGACCAGTACGAAGGCGACGCCCAGCACCAGGTATGGGATCTTTACGCTCTCGATGCTCGCCTCTGTGTTGCCCGCTGACACGCTGCCAAAGATGGCAATGCTCACCAGCAGTGGGCCTACCGTTGCGCCCAGGTTGTTGACACCGCCGGCCATGGTCAGGCGCTGCGATCCGGTGGCCGGATCACCCATGATCACCGCCAGCGTATTGGCTGCGATCTGCTGGAGCGAGAATCCCAGGCCCACGATGAACAGGCCGGACAGCATCAGTGCAAACGAGCCGGTATTGGCCGCCGGATAGAAGAGCAGGGCACCGAGCGCCGACACCAGCAGGCCAAGGCAGATGCCGTTGCGATAGCCCACCCGATGCAGCAGGTCGTTGCCGATGGCGCGGGAGATGGCGATGTAGATCAGCGAACCGGCGGTGTAGGCAACGTAGAAGGCCATCGCCACGTACATGCTCTGTGCTTGGCTGAGATGGAACGCTTTCTTGAACACCGGAATGAGGATGCCGTTGCTTGCAGCGACGAAACCCCAGAAGAAAAAGACGGTGATGAGTACACCGAACTGCGACCAGCGGGTTGTGTGTTTCATGATTCTCGTGTCATCACGGGCAGGACGACGCCCCGTGCGTTGCCGCACAGGGCAGGACGTGGTGATTGCGCGCGGAGGGCCGGCGAAACCGGCCCTCCTTCAAGGCAGCGTTGCTCAGAACTGGTAACGCAGGCGCAGGCCGTAGCTGCGCGGGTCGTTCAGGAAGCGGACGTTGATGCCGGAACCCACCAGGGCCTTCTGCGAGACGTCGTTGCCCAGCAGATTGTTGCCCCAGGCCTCCACGCGCCAGTTGCCGCTCAGTGAGGTGAAGCCGATGCCCGCGTTCAAGGTGGTCTCGCCCTTCTGGCGGTCAGGGAAGCCGGCCGCAGCGGCGCTTTCGGTACGGTCATGGACCAGCTCACCACTGGCTGGATCCTGTCGGATGAACTCCACGTCCCGGTTGTTGTACTGGGTGAGGTAGAAGGCCGAGCGGTACGAGGCCAGCAACTGCCAGTCGAAGGTGCCAAAGCGCAGCTCGGTCGTATGCTGCAGCCTTACGTTGAAGGTAAGCTTCGACGCCAGCGGCAGTTCGTTGCCGGACAGGTCGATCAGCGAGGTGGCACCACCGGCGTCGTAGTTCTGGCTGCGGACATCGGCGACGGTGCCACGCTTGATCTCGCTGTCCATCCAGAGCGCGTTGATGTTGACCATGAAATTGTGCGGAAAGCGCAAGGTGCTTTCCGCCTCCAGGCCGTACACCGCGGACTTGCCGACGTTGCGGTTGACCAGGGCATAGCCGGTCGCTTCACCGGTGGTCGGGTTGGTGGCGATCACCGCCAGGTCCTGGAACACCTGGTCGCTGTAGTCGTAATAGAACCCGCTGACGTTGAAGGTCGAGGTGCGACCCAGCATCTGGAAGGAGTTCTTGCTGCCGATTTCGTAGGCAATGATCGATTCGGGCTTGAAGGTCTCAGGAATCTCCTTCGGATCAAACGTGTCGTTGAAGCCCCCCGCTTTGTGGCCGGTCGACACCAGTCCGTACAGCAGGCTGTCATCGCTCACGTCGTACTCGAAACCCGCGCGCCAGTCGGTAAAGCTGAACTTGCTCTTGCCGAACTGCTGGGCCGGAATCGCGCTGACCTGGGCCCAGCTCTGGTACGGGCAATCGACGGTATCGCCACCGATGTCGGGGCGATCCACGCAACCGAATGGGCCGCCATCGGGCACCGCGCCGATCTGCTGCAGCAAGGTGTCGTTGCGACCATGTCGCAGCACACCCTGCAGCAGGAAGCGGGCCATCTCCGCCTGCGAGGTGATGTTGCTGACGTCAAAGTTCGGACGGCTCATGAAAGCCGGCTCGAAGCCGGGCGTGCCGAGGCGCGTGGCAAAGTCCCCGCCCTGGCCAGGCAGGCCCAGCGACCAGTTGCCGCCAATGCCGTAACGCGACTTCTTCTCCTCGGAGTAGCGCAGGCCGCCCTTCAGGCGCAGGCGATCGTTGACGTCGAATGTACCGTCGGCGAAAACGGCGGATGACTTGCCATTGACCTTGGGCATGGTGAATTCAGTGCCCGAATACCAGCGCCCTTTGTCCACCAGCGAAAGGTAGCCCACCCGCTGGTCCTCATTGAAGTGGAACAGGCCGGTGGTCCAGCGCAGCCGTTCGTCCTGGTCGGACGTGAACCGCAGCTCATGTACCTGCGACTCCGACTCGGTCAGCCAATACTGCGTGGAGTAGTTGTCGTAGTCGATGCCGCCCGGGTTGCTGGGTGATACCGGATCGATGTTGCGGCCCGGCCAGAGGATGCCTTCGCTCTGCGCATTGGTCTGGCGGTAGTCCACGTTGCGGTAGCTGCCGTTGTACTCCACCGCCACCTTGCCGAAGTCATAGGAAATGCTGGTCTGCGCCCCCCAGTTGGTGCTGTCGAGCTTGCCCTGCGCGCCGCGGTAGATGATCTTTCGCAGGTCGACATCGTCCGGCAGGTAGCCGGCCTTGGCGGCGGTGTAGACGTTGGCGCCTGGATAGCCCGTACCGCCTTCCTTGCCGATGTCGGCCATGGCGAAGATCGACAGCTTGTCATCCGGCTGGTAGAGGAACGACAGGCGTGCGCCCCGGTCGTCCTGCACGCCAGCCGGTTCCAGGTCCTGCGCGCGCCCAGCATTCTTGAACGGAGAGTCTTTCTCCACCTTGTAGCCAGCCACCCGGAAGGCCGCGCCACCGCCGATCGGAAGATTCAGGGCGAATTCGCCACCGCGATGGTCACGATTGCCGGCCTCGGCCTGAACGTACCCGCCGAAGGCTTCCAGGTCAGGGCGCTTGGTGATGATGTTCAGCGTGCCGGCCAGCGCATTGCGGCCGCGCAGCGTGCCCTGCGGGCCCTTGTTGATTTCCACCCGCTCGACATCGTAGAACATGCCGCCCAGACCGCGCGGTCGTGCAATGTAGGCCCCGTTGATGTGGGGCGCGGCGCCCGGATCACCCAGCTCGGTGTTGTTCGAAGAACCCACGCCGCGGATGAAGATCTCCAGGTTGCCTTCCTGGTTGGCCATGCTCATGCCTGGCACCAGGGCTTGGATGTTGCGCAGCTCATTGTTGATGCCCAGCGCACGCGTATCGTCCGCGGAAATTGCCTGGGCGGTACCTGCATATTTCTGCAGGTCCTGTTCCCGGCGTTCGACAGTGACGATGACGGCGTCCAACGTCGAGGCCTCCCGTGCCTCGCTGGTGGCGGTGGAACTGCTTTCCTTGGCTGATTGCGCCGCGACCGGCAGCGCCGCAGTGGCGGTGACGATGGTGGCAAGGACTGCCTGTGCGAGTGTGCTCTTCCTGAAATGGCCGGTCATAGGGTCCCTCTCTCCCCATAGATGATGTCTGGACGTTCCCGCGCCGTGCGCCGGACCTGGGCTCTTGTAAGTGCCACCTGACAACGCTGTCAATCAGAATGAACGATGGATGACCAGAAGCTCGGGAAATCAGACAGTTGAGCGATCAGAAGTGCTGTTTGACACGCCGCATTTGCTGCAGTGCGAAACGAAATCGGGCGGTGTAGCGCTCGACGTACGGCTGCCCCGCCGGATTGGAGCGATCAGAACGCAGGCCGGCGGCAAGGGCCATCGACTTCGCGTGTTCCCCTGGCGGGCTGCGGGGGCCATGCGGGTGGCGACGTGATGATGCTGCCATGTGGTCGGGCATGACTTCAGGCACTCGGCCGTGACTACACCTGTAGTCAATGTAACCAGGCATTCACCGTAGGAGATGCCCATGAAAACTGCACGATGGCTGTCCAGCTTCGCGGCCTTGATGCTGGCCGTCCCTGTACTGGCCACCACGACCACCACGGCCGACGCCGTCGCGACAATCGAACACAATGCCCGTGCCGCGCATTCCGACGCGGTACTTGTCTGGAAGGATGGAAAAACACTGCTGGAGCCCCAACCAGGGACGGGCGAGGAGCCGATTCACCTCATGTCGGCCACCAAGTCGGTGGTGGCGCTGGCCATCGTGCTTCTGCTGGACGAGGGAAAACTGGCCTCGATCGACGAGCCGGTAAGCAACATCTTCGCGGAGTGGAAGCAGGGGCGGAAAAGGGACATCACGGTACGCATGCTGCTGGACCATACCTCTGGCCTGCAGAACGTGGCCAACGCGGGGGAAGAGCTGGAAGCTGCGCCGGACCTGGTCAAGCTTGCGCTGGCGGCAGAGCTGAGCCGCGATCCAGGCACCACGTTCTCCTACAACAACAAGGCTACCAATCTGCTGCCCGGCATTGTCGAGCGTCTGGCAGGGGAACCGATGGATGCCTACCTTGAGGCGCGCCTGTTCAAACCGCTGGGCATTGCCCGATATACGTGGTTGAAGGACGATGCGGGCACGCCCTTGGGCATGGCCGGATTGTCGCTGAGCGCCCGCGATCTGGCGACCATCGGACAGCTGCTGCTTGATGGCGGCGTCACCCCGGCGGGTACGCGCGTGCTGAGCGAACGGTCTGTGGCGCTGCTGACTGGAGCAAGTGCCCGCTCGCCGGATGTTGGTCTCCTGTGGTGGCGCATTCCAGCATGGGAGCGTTATGAGCTGAAAGGCCAGATGGCCGGCTTCCTGGCGCAGCATGAAGTCAGCGCCCCGGTCCAGCAGGCATTGCTGGCAACCGGGGGCAGGGCATTCGACAGCAGGAGTGCATTGATTGCGTACATGGCCGAGCGACTTGGGGCGGACTGGCCGCAGCACTATGGCAGCGAGATCACCGGTCGTGGACTCAAGCTCTCCGACATGTTCGACATCCAACGCGGCCCAACCGTTGCCTACGCCGCCAATGGCTACCTGGGCCAGCACCTGGTCATCGTTCCGCAACAGCGGGTGGTTGCCGTGCGCCTCATCCACCGACGCGACACCCATCGCGCGCCATTGGATGACTACGCGACGTTCCCGGCGGATGTACTCGAACTGGCCCAGGCGCTTCAGTGAAGGGAGGAGCCGGGCCTGTGCCCGGGTCCTCGTCCGCTACGTCATGCTGCTGGCCGGAGCGGCAGGGCGTGCCACTACTTCGGCATCAGCACAGCATCAACAACGTGGATGACGCCGTTGGATTGGTTGACGTCGGCGATGCTGATACCTGCTTTGCCGCCCTTGGCGTCGATCACCCACAACATGCCGTCATGAAGTGCCACGGTAAGCGGCTCGCCTTGCACAGTCTTCAGCGTGGCTTTTCCACCGTGCTTCCTGGCATCGGCCAGGAGCTGGGCGGAACTGAAGCGTCCTGGGACCACGTGGTAGGTGAGGATCCGGGTGAGCTGTGCCTTGTTTTCAGGCTTGACCAGTGCATCGACCGTGCCTGCTGGAAGCTTGTTGAAGGCGGCATTGGTGGGTGCGAAGACGGTAAAGGGACCGGCGCCATTGAGCGTGTCGACCAGGCCCGCGGCCTTGACCGCTGCCACCAGAGTGGTGTGATCCCTGGAGTTCACAGCGTTTTCAACGATGGTCCTGGTCGGGTACATCTCGGCCCCGCCAACCATCACGGTATCTGCGGCGAAGCTGGCGGAAGCGGCTGAGACGAGTACGACGAAGCTGACTGCGGCGGCGATGCGCTGAAGAGCGTTCACGGTGCGTTCCTCGGTAGGATGCCCGCACAGCGCGGGCATCCTACATACGGCTGGCGGGAGCGCCTGGATGCACCGGATGCAGGCCTGGTCAGTCAGGGGGAGGGCCTTGGTGCGCGTCGAAATTCTCCCGGCAGCGGCGGAATTCCTCGGCGTGTCCCACTACCCAGGTCCACATCGGGATCATAAGAACCAGCAGCTCCCTGCCCAGCGGAGTGATGGTGTACTCCACGCGCGGCGGAACCTCACGGAAATCCTGCCTATGGATCAGTCCGTCCCTTTCAAGCTGACGCAGGGTACGCGTCAGCATACGCTGCGTGACTCCCTTCATCCGCCGCGCCACATCGGCGTGACGCAGTGTTCCGTAGACCCCCAGGGCGTGAATGATGCCCAGCGACCAGCGGCTGCCGGCATGCGCGAGCACCTCGCGGCGCAGACCGTCGTCGTCCGCACTCATGCCGTCGCATATCGATTGTGAATGTCGCAGAAGCTCATCGGTGCTCATGAACGGTGCGGTCGGTATCATCGGTGTGCCTTCTTACGTGGCAACTAGGGAGGGGCGCAGAATCGCCGCCATCGTACACACTGATGGTGGTTTCAATGTCTCCCCCGATTGTTTCCCGCTCAATCCTGGTCCTGGGTGCCGGCGAACTCGGAATGCCCGTCATCCGCAACCTGGCCCAGCTCGCGGTTGTGCATGACGCAACCATCAGCGTGATGCTGAGGCCTGCGTCGATTGAATCCACACTACCGGACAAGCGTACGGTCATTGACCAGATCCGCTCGCTGGGAGTGGCCCTTGTTCCTGGCGACCTGGTCACTGCCACGGTCGATGAGCTGGCTGATCTATTTTCCGGTTATGACACGGTCATCGGCTGCGCCGGTTACGCCGCTGGCCGCGACACTCCCATGAAGGTAGCGCGCGCCGCCGCGAAGTCGGGCATTACCAGGTACTTCCCTTGGCAATTCGGGGTCGACTTTGACGCCATCGGACGCGGCGGGCCACAGGATCTTTTCGACGCCCAGCTGGATGTACGCGACTATCTCCGCTCACAGGCCGAAATGGACTGGGTGGTCATTTCCACCGGCATGTTCACCAGCTACCTCTTCGAGCCGGAGTTTGGCGTCATCGATCTTCCCGGCAGAAAGGTCAATGCACTTGGCACAGCCTCCAATGCGGTTACGCTGACCACACCGGAGGACATCGGTGCAATGACTGCACAGATCGTCTTCCACTCGCCCCCCCTTCGAAACGAGATCGTCTATCTTGCGGGAGACACGGTCCGTTATGAGCAGCTGCCCGCCATCCTTGAGGAAAGGTTCGGTGTTCCTTTCAAGCTGATCGTGTGGAGCGTTCCCCAGCTGATGGAGGAGCTTGCCAGTGACCCATCAAACATGATCAGGAAGTACCGTGCTGCCTTCGCCCAGGGCAGGGGCGTCTCCTGGAGCCTGGACGGGACGTTCAATGCCAGCATTGGCGTGAAACTGGAGGGTGTCGACGACTGGCTGAAAGCCCACTTCGAGACTTGATGAGCCGTTGAGCGGCAATCGCGTGGACGAAAACGGATTCTCCTACAGACTCCAATCGACCCGCAGGCCGGCGATCAGCGCATTCGGCAGATCATGCTGGCGTGCGGGTTCGTTGAACTGGTCCGGATGCACGATGTAGTGCAGGTTCGGCGCGACCCGCAGCTGCGGGGTGACCTGGATGCCATAGCTCAGTTCCATCATCACCTGGCTCCCGTGCGGGGTGCCGCTGCCGCCCGCTGCGGCACGGGCAAGGCGCAGGTTCTCCAGCGCGATGCTGCTGTACTTCTGCTGGGTCACGACGAAGGCGATGCTGTCCTGCGGCCGGCTGGCGAACGTACCTTTCTGCACCAGCCCGGCCTGCAGGAAGTGATCCTCTATCAACTGGCCGGAGGTACCCTTGAGCGCGGCGCCGAAAAGGGTCAGGCCACGGTCGCTGCCATCGCTGGTGAGCTGCTGCTCGAAGCGGGCGAATGCACCGGAGCGACCGTGACGTGTCGCGTATTCCTGGCCACTGAGCAGCGCCGGCATGCCGTTGGCATCGCGCAGCGGGTCGCGGTAGGTCGAGTTGTCCTGCCAGCCACCCAGTTCGTAGCGGGCCTTCAAGCGCGCCGACGCCGGGCTGCGCCAGCCGATCGTGTAGGGCACGATCCAGCCGGTGGCCTGGTTCGTGCTCCATTTCAGTCCGTGCTGGCCATCTTCGGCTTGGCTCGGGTCGACCTGGTACGCGCCCACGCGTACGTAGACATCCGGCGTCACCCATGCCGTGGCATCAGCCATCCAGCTCGATACCGGCCACCAGGTGAAGCTGCTGGTACGGAATACGTAGGTCGGGTTGCCGCAGGCCGAGTTGCCCTGGAAGTACTGGCACAACTCCGAACCGAGATGATGGATGTTGGCGACGCTTCGCCCTGCTTCCAGCACCAGCCGGTCGTTGAGCAGTTTCTGCTCGAGCGTCAGGTTGGCCAGGCGCGTTCCCTGGCCACCGTAGATCTCCTGCACCGAGGTGCTGTTGCCCGTGCTGCTGTTGGCGAGGTTGGTGCCGTGGCGGTTGATGCCGTAGGCCTTGATCGTCGCGCCCCGCCAGCCGAACGCGGCGTCCAGGTCCACGTCGGCACCGAACATCAGCTGGCCGGCATAGGCCGTGCCGCTTCGCTTGCCACCATCGAGCGTGGCAGCCGCTTCGCCGGTGTATGCCAGCTTGGGGGTGAGGACGTCGCTCGCGTCGGTGGCTGCGGCCAGCGACGGCAGGGCCAGCAGGATCGCTGCCGGCAACAGGCGGTGGAAAGAGCAGGTCATGGGCGGAGCTCCGTGTGCAGGGCGTAGGTCGCTGGATCCCTGCATGCACAGGGACTGCGGAAGGACCGTGAGGGGCAAGGGTCAGGCTGGCGTAGTGACCGGCTTCTTGAGGATGCGCAGCGCGACCGCAGTGACGGCCACGCCGGCCAGCAGTGCCAACAGGTAGATGCCGAGGTGGGTGACTGCGTTCGGGATCGGCAGCACGAACACGCCGCCGTGCGGCACCTTCAGCTCGACGCCAGCGGCCATCGAGATTGCACCTGCCACCGCGGAACCAAGAATCAACGCCGGAATGGTGCGCAGCGGATCGCGCGCGGCGTAGGGGATCGCGCCTTCGGTCACGAAACTGAGGCCAAGCACGCCGGCGGCGCCGGCCGTGCCACGCTCCTCGGCGGTGAAGCGGTTGCTGAACAGCCATGTGGCCAGTGCGATACCCAGCGGCGGCGTCATGCCGCCGATCATCGTCGCCGCCATCGGCGTGTACACCTGGCTGGAAATCAATGCGGTGGAGAAGGCGTAGGACGCCTTGTTGACCGGCCCGCCCATGTCCACCGCCATCATTCCACCCAGCAGCAGGCCAAGCAGGATCGCGCTGCTGCCCTGCATGCCGCGCAGCCAGTCGGTCAGCCACGCCAGCAGTCCGGCCACGGGCGTACCGATCACGTACATCATCAACAGGCCGACCAGCAGCGTGCCCAGCACAGGCAGGATCAGCACCGGCTTGAGGCCTTCCAGGCTGCGAGGCAGGCGCAGCGCACGGTTGATCCAGTGCACGCCATAGCCGGCGATGAAGCCGGCAAGGATGCCGCCGATGAAGCCCGCGTCCATGTTCACTGCTACCAGTCCGCCGATCATGCCGGGCGCAATGCCGGGGCGGTCGGCGATGGAGTAGGCGATGTAACCGGCCAGGGCCGGCACCATCAACATGAAGCCGGACTTGGCGCCGATCTGGAACAACGACCAGGCCAGCGTGCCCTTGTGGGCATCGTCGAAGGCATAGATGCCGCCGAGCGCGAATGCCAGTGCGATCAGCAGGCCGCCAGCAGTGACGAACGGCAGCATGAACGACACGCCGGTCATCAGGTGCTTGTAGGGCCCGGTGGCCTTGGTCTTTTCGGTCGTGCGCCCCGATGTTGCCGTACCTGCCTGCACGCCGGCCTCGGCCAGTGCCTTGCGGATCAGGTTCTGGCCGTCATTGATCGCCGGCTTGGTACCGCTCTTGAAAAGACGCTTGCCAGCGAAGCGCGACAGATCGACTTCGCGGTCTGCGGCGATCAGAACAAGGTCTGCGGTGGCGATTTCTTCGTCGCTCAACGCGTCCTGCGCGCCGACCGAACCCTGTGTTTCGACCCGGATTGCATGGCCCAGCGCCTTGGCGGCCTGTTGCAGCCCCTCTGCCGCCATGAAGGTGTGAGCGATGCCGGTGGGGCAGGAGGTAACGGCAACGATGCGCTTGCCCGCATTCGTGCCGGCGTCGTTCGAATATGCGGCCGCGAGCGGTGCGAGCGCCGCAACCGGGTCGTCCAGTACCTCGCCCAGGCTGGCATGCGCGATCTCAGCATTGGCGAAGCGCGCGATGTCCGCCTCACCATCACCCACCAGCAGCAGGTGCGTCGCGGCGGCGGCGTTCGATGCAGGCAGTGCGCCGGTCACGCCCTGGTCGCTGCGGATCTCGATCATCAGCTCGAGCCCGCGCTGGCGGGCGGCGCGGCGCAGCGCTTCGGCGGCAAGAACCGCTTCGATGCTGCGCTCGCCAGCGGCGATGACTACGGTGGAAGCGTGCATGGGAACTCCTGGAATTCTTCGGGTTCGTCCTTGCCGAGGGCGCTGCGGTTGGCCCAAAGCCAGCCGCCGCGCCTCCGGCGGGAGGGGTCAATCCAACCGCTCGATCAGTACATCGCCGGCCCATGCGCGTACCTGCGCCGGGTCCAGCCGTCGTGCATCACCGCTTTGCAGCCGGCTCATCGAGAAGGCGGTCGCCCGCCGTGCGCAACCGGCCAGATCGAGGGAGGGCTCCAGCATCGCGGCAGCGATGCCGGCGACCATGGCGTCGCCCGCACCGACCGTGCTGCCCTGGGCCAGTCGCGGCGGTCGTGCGACCAGCGCGCCGCTGCGATCAATGAACAGCGCGCCGTCGGTACCCATCGAGATCGCTACGAGCGCGACCCCGCGTTCGACCAGGGCCTGGCCAGCGACGCGCAGAGCGCTGCGATCCAGCAGCTGCGTGCCGGTCCAGGCCTCCAGCTCCTGGCGGTTGGGCTTGACCGCGTAGGGCAGTGCACCCGCGGTGCCACTTAAGGCAGCGGCAAGCGCATCGCCACTGGTGTCCAGCAGCACGCGCGCCCCGGCGGCACCGGCCTGCGCCTGCAGTCGCGCCCATGCATCGGCTGGCAGTCCGGACGGCAGGCTGCCGGACAGCACCACCGGCAGGCCAGGCAGCAGCAAGGCACCGAGCCGGCGCGACACGGCGTCCAGATCGGCACCGTCGAGTGCCAGGCCCGGCAGGTTGATGTCGGTGGTTTCGCCGTTGTCCTCGTCAACCAGCTTGATGTTGGTGCGGGTGCTGCCCGGAATACGCAGGCAGCCATCCACGATGCCGCGCGCCGAGAACAACGTGCCGAACACACCGTCGTTGCTGCCACCGAGCACGCCCAGTGCCGTGGTTGGCACGCCCCAGTCGGCCAGGCAGGCGGCCACGTTGATGCCCTTGCCACCCGCATCGTCGCCGCTGCTGCGCGCGCGGTGCACATGGCCCGGCCGCAGGCTGGCCAGCCGCACGGTCTGGTCGATTGCCGGGTTCAACGTGACGGTGACGGCGCGGGCATTCATGCGCCTGCTCCATCGAGGGCGCGCACCTGCTCGGCGGTTTCGGAATCCAGCGCGGCGTTGGCCAGTCTCTGCAGATCTGCCAGTGCCGTGCCGCGCAGGCGTGCCTTCACCGACGGGATGTCGTTCGGGGTCATCGACAGTTCGTCCACGCCCAGCCCTGCCAGCAGCATCGCACCGAACGGATCGCCGGCCAGGCCGCCGCAGACACCCACCCAGCGCCCCTGCGTGCGTGCACCTTCCACCGTGGCGCGGATCGCGCGCAGCACGGCCGGATGCAGGCTGTCGGCTTCCGCGGCCAGCTCCGGGTTCTGGCGGTCGATGGCCAGCACGTACTGGGTCAGGTCGTTGGTACCGATCGAGAAGAAGTCGGCGTGGCGCGCCAGCGCATCACTCTGCGCTGCGGCGGCCGGAACTTCGATCATGATGCCGATCGGCACGTCGGGTGCGTCCAGTTCGGCGCGCAGGCGCTCGCAGATGGCGCGCAGAGCGACCAGCTCAGGCACCGAGGTGATCATCGGGAACATGATGGACAGCCGTGCACCGTCCCTGGCTGCGCGATACAGCGCACGCAGCTGCGGTTCCAGAAGATCCGGGCGGCGCAGCAGCAGGCGCGCGCCGCGTACGCCGAGGAAGGGGTTTTCCTCTCGCGGCAGCTCCAGGTGGGCGACCTGCTTGTCGCCACCGATATCGAGCGCGCGCACGATCAGCGGACGGCCGTCCAGCGCTTTGGCCATCGCCATGTAGTTCGCGTACTGCTCGTCCTCGCTGGGCGTGCTGCCGCGTTCGAGGAACAGGAATTCGGTGCGCATCAGGCCGACAGCTTCCGCGCCCTGTTCCAGCGCCAATGGCACCTGCTCCGGCAGGTTCACGTTGGCGCCGATGTCGATGCGATGGCCATCGGTGGTCTGCGCCGGCTGCGCACGTTGTGCGGCTTCGCGTGCGCGGATCTGCTGCTGCTCGGCGATCCAGGCGCGTGCCGAAGCAAGATCGGCCTCGGAGGGGGACAGGTAGAGCCGCCCGCTGCTGCCGTCGATGATCGCCTCGCGGCCGGCCTGGATCGCCAGCAGTTCGGCTCCACCGGCAACCAGCGCCGGCAGGCCGAGCGTGCGCGAGAGGATTGCAGTGTGTGAAGTGGGGCCGCCCAGTGCGGTGGCGAGGCCGAGCACGCGGTTGGTGTCGAGGTTGGCGGTATCCGAGGGCGACAGGTCGGCGGCAAGCAGGATGCACGGCTGCGCCGGCAGATCAGCCAGGCCGCCGCCGGCCGCAGAAGGGTCAAGCTGCGCCAGCACGCGCCGGCCCACATCGCGCAGGTCTGCAGCGCGCCCGGCCAGCACCGGGTTGCCCAGCGCCGCCAGCCCGGAGGCGATCTGCTCGATGGCCTGGTGCCAGGACCACGCAACGCCGTGGCCTTCAACCATCAGCTGGCAGGTGCGGGTAATCAGGTCGGTGTCGTCAAGCAGCGCAGCCTGCGCCTTGAAGATTGCTGCATCCGAGGCGCCAAGGCGGCGCTGGGTATCATCCTGCAGCGCGGCCAGCTGCTGGCGAGTGCGGCCGAGTGCATCCTGCAGGCGTGCGCCGCCCTCGCCGAGCGGGGCAGGGCGATCGGCAACGTCGGCCTGCGCGCTGGCCAGTACATGCACCGGGCCGATGGCCAGCCCGGGGCTGGCGCCGATGCCGGCGATCGCCGCCTGCGCTTCGGGCGGATTCCAGCCCGCGACCGGCGCCGCCTTCCGCTGTGCTGCACGCTCCGCATCGGCCTTTTCCTGCGCCACCAGCCCCTCCATGACCTTGCTCAGTGCGGCCAGCAGTGCGGGGGCATCGGCGCCTTCGGCAGAAACACTCACGGCATCGCCTTCGCGAAGCCCAAGCTGCAGCAGTGCTACCAGACTCTTGGCATCGGCTGCCTGATCGCCCGCGCGTACCTGGGCACGGGCCGTGAAGCCCCGCGCCGTCTCGGCCCAGCGCGTGGCCGGGCGCGCGTGCAGCCCGCTGGGGTAAGCGATGGTCCAGTCGAAGCGCTCGGCCAGGTCCGTCACCGGTAGGTGGGCGACAGTGACGGTCGCATCACTGGCCAGCGCATTGACGATCTCGCCCGCATCGGCGGTGGTGAACAACCGCTGCAGCGCCGCCTCGTCCTGGATCAGACGGGTCAGCCTGCGCAGCAGGGTGATGTGGGTATCGGACTGGGCGGCAATGCCAACCACCAGGCGGGTGACCTGGCCCGGGTTCCATTCCACGCCTTCCGGCAGCTGCAGCACCGCAATGCCGTCGTGGCGCACCAGGTGGCGGTCCTCGCCGAGCCCATGCGGGATGGCCACGCCATGGCCGAGGAACGTGTTCGCCAGCGCTTCGCGGCGCCCCATGCTGGCCTCGTAGCCCGGCGCCACGCAGCCTGCGGCGACCAGCATCTGGGCCACCTGGGCAATGGCATCGGTCTTGTCCTGTGCCCGCGCGTCCAGGCGGATCAGTTCCCGGCTGACGGGGGAGGGGGAGGTCAGGGGCGACAAGGCGGGCTCCGGGAAGGGGTGGCTGGGGCGTATTGGGAACGTTCCCAGTCCGCATTTCAATGTGCACTGCACAAAAAGCCAATAGTCCTTTGGCGTTAGCATTGTCCTGAACGGCCATCCGGCCATGAACAGCGCACGTTTCCGGGAACGTTTCCAATGAGCATCAGCATCAACGACGTCGCACGCGTGGCGGGGGTATCCAAATCCACGGTGTCACGGGTGCTCGGCGGCGGTCCGGTCAGCGAGGACGTGCGCGGCAGGGTCGAGCTGGCGATCCGCCAGACCGGCTATCGACCCAACCTGCAGGCCAGGCGGCTGCGCTCCCGGCACACTGGCATCATCGGCCTGATCGTCGCGGACATCCGCAATCCCTTCTTCACGGCGCTGATCCGGGCGGTGGAGGAGGTGGCCTATCGCGAAGGACTGCGCGTGACCCTCTGCAACACCGACGAGGACCCGGAGCGGGAGGCGCTGTATCTGCAACTGATGCACGAAGAGCGCATCAGTGGCCTGATCTTCGCGCCGACCCGGACCACGGTGGGCCGGCTCGAACGGCTCACGCTGGACTATCCAACGGTGCTGGTGGACCGCGCCGCGCCCGGCGGGTCGATCGACAGCGTGGTACTCGACAATCCGGCAGCGATGGCGGGCCTGGTCGAGCATCTGGTCGAGCGCGGCTATCGCCGTATTGGCGGATTGTTCGGCAGCACCAGTACCACGGCGGCCGAGCGTCGCGACGGCTATCTCGCTGCAATGCGCACCCATGGGTTGGAGCCGGACTACCGCGAGGTTGAACCCACGGCCGAAGCCGCCATCGCGACGGTCGAGCAGTGGCTCGCCACGTCATCCCGCCCCGAAGCACTGGTCACCAGCAACAGCCTGCTGTTGATGGGAGCATTGAAAGCCGCCCGTAGCGCAGGGCTGGCGATTCCAGACGCGTTGGCACTGGCCGGCTTCGACAACGAACGCTGGACCGAGCTGGTCGAGCCGGGCATCACTGTGATCGAGCAGCCGGTCGAGGAGATGGGGCGGGCCGCGATGTCGCTGTTGCTTGAACGCCTGCGCACGCCGGAGCTGCCGGTGCGCCGACTGGTGATGACGGGCCGGTGCGTGGCCAGAGGGTCGACGGCTGCGCGATAGCTCGACGCCCGATCGCGGCGAACCCTGAGAGCGACGTTCGGGTGTTGGCGGGCCAACCGTTGTCTGTTACAAGCCATCTGTACACGCAGACACGATGGGGGATCGCTTTGTCAGAGCCTTATTCAGCGCTGCTCCGCCTGCAGCTGTGCCCCGAAGATCTCTCCAGATGGCTGGCCGCGCCCGTGCCCGCAGCATCCCGATGGTCCGACTGGCGATGCATCGCCGGGCAGTGGCTGCTGGGCAACGGTGAATACCTGGCCTCTTCAAGCGACGAGGCGTTGCATCACCTGCTTGCGGACTGCCAGGCGCTGCTGGCCCGCTACCCCGACAATCGCGCCGCATTGAACGCTTTCCTGGCCTCTGCACAGGCTGAGAACATCCAGGTTGCCGCCTATGACCGCAGCAGCACGCACTTTGTTGCAGGATCGCTGACCTATTCGGAAAGCCTCTACGATCTCATCGCGTTTCTTGCTGTGGCACGAAGCGCCGCCGACTTCCTGAAGGCAGGTGACCAGGGGGTGGCGCTGATCCACGACTATCTCTGGGCCGAGGACGATGAGCGGGAGACCATTGCCGCGATTGCGCTGGTAGGCCACGGCGAATCCAGCTTCCTGTCTTCCACGGACCTGGATACCGCCACCGCATCCTTCGAGACATTGGTGGAGGCCATGCTGGAAGACCAGGACGACCCGGAGTTTCATCCGCGCAACCAGCTCGATCGACTTTGACCCTCGCTGCGTGGAACCCGCAGAGACGACCACCAAGGACCCCGACATGAAAGGACATCACGCCCCCCACGCGCGCCGCGGCATGCGTTGGCTCCTCGCACTGGGCCTCTGCGTCCTGGCGGGATCCGCCCTTGCCGGAACAACGCAACCGGCACGCACCTGGCTTGTCAGTGGAGCCGAACTCATCACCCTGCTGCAGGGCAAAGGCGCTGATGGCTTCTGCGACGGCGATCAGTGCCGAAGCCTGTCCAGCGCTCGCGCCAGCGCCTATATCCAGGGCGTTGCCGATGCCAGCCACGCCCAGTGGTGTGGCCAAGGCCGGATTCTCCCGCACGAGTTGGTTGACCGGGTCGCTTCACATCTTCGACAGCTGCCCCAGGGGAGACTGCAGCAGGATGCTGCACCCTTGGTCGTCGATGGCCTGAGGGCGGCCTTTCCCTGTGATTGAGGGGCATGACCCAGTAATGCCCGAAGTGTGTCGGCCTCCTCCGCGGAGAGGTCCGCGCCCTTCGTGGAGCCCTCTCTGTTCCGCCTGAAGCTGGAGCCGAAATAGTGAAGACACGCACACGATTGGCGAGCGCGGAAGATCTTGAACAGGTCGCTATGCTGTTCGACAGGTATCGCCAGTTCTACGAGCAGCCCGCAGACCTGCCATTGGCAAGGCAATTCATGCATGCACGCCTGTCAGAAGGCTCTTCGCTTGTACTGGTGGCCGAGGCAGATGGGGGCGGCCTTGTCGGGTTCACCCAGCTGTACCCGCTGTTCGACTCCATCAGCGCACGCCCAAGCTTTGTACTCTATGATCTTTACGTCGACAGACCAGCACGTCGTACTGGTGTTGCCCGCACACTCATGATCAACGCCGTTGAAGAGGCACGAGGACGCGGCGCAGCGCGCATCGAGCTGCAGACGGCGAAGGACAACGCGGCTGCCCAGGCGCTCTATGAAGGTCTCGGATGGCAGCGCGATGATGATTTCTTCATCTTCGCCATTCATCCTTGATTGCCGTATCCGCCGCGCTTCGGATCGCCGAAGGACTCAGGCGACCATAGCAGAGGCAGCACGCCCTTCGAAGGCGTGCCGTGCTGGTTAGCGGGGATCAGTGAGTGATGGGTGGTGCGCCGTCGTTTCCCATCACATGCTGCACGGCCTCCCGCAATCGCTCGACATGGAAAGGCTTGGCAACGAAGGTGGCGCGTCGATGGCGCAGCGGCACCAGCTGGTCGTACACCGCAGAAACGAACAGATAGGGGATGCCGAGTTCGGCCAAGCGATCGGCGACGGGGAAAGCCACACCGTCACGAAGCTCCACATCCAGAACGGCACCGTCGAATCGCTGCGTATCCAGCAGCCCCAATGCATCGAACACACTGTAGGCGTGTGTTACCCGGCCGCCGCCCTCTTCAAGCGCCTGTTCCATGAGGGCAACAAGGTCCAGTTGGTCTTCCACCAGCAGCAGACTGTATCGATTCCGCTGGTTCATATCGGGTTGCATTGGCACATGCCTGCGTTGCCATCGGAGCTGCAGTGTGTCCTGTGCTGCATCAACGCGACGCGTGTGGGTTGTCAGCTCGGTGTCGAAGCGGCCCCGCCTCTCGATGCCGTCCACGTCGCGTGGAAGGTGCCACGGGATGTGTTGACGGCGTCTTGGCGAGCGCTATGGATACTGCCGCCGTCCCCTGCACTGGAGTGTCCGCCATGCGCCGATCCCACGCCAACCCCGCTTCGCCACGTGTACTGCGTGTGGAGTGCATGCCCCTGGACTGCGGAGGCGCTGCCATCGTGGTGGAGCTGGACCGCATCCCTGAACGGGCGTGGATGAAGTCATTGAAGCGGGCACTGCAGGCCGACGATCTCTTCGAGGGCGCACAAGCCAAATTCGATGGACGTTTCGTTTACGTCGTGGGCGTCGAGGGCAGCGAGCATCGTGCGCAGCATCGGGTGGTGCAGGCGCTTGAAATGCCGCAGGCATTGGTCAGTACGTCGCGCTCACGCATTCCGGTGGCGGACGCGCGGCATGCCTGCACGGTTGACGCTCAGATTGGCCATTGATTCCAGATGGGCGCGCTCATGCGTAGCGCATCGACGGTCACCCGTGGCAGAGGCGGCCGCCCACTCCCACGGGGCAATCCGTTGTATTGTGGCCAGTACTCGCAGCGCCCATCAGCGAGAGGATGTTCAGGTGAACGCTTCCATGCTCCCAAGAATCGTCGGCTTCGATGTCCCGTTGCTGCACGAGCGTGTAGACGCATCCACCGACGAGGCCATCACCGCGCTGCTGGATCTGGCGCCCGGCGCCCGCTGGACAGAGCTGTTCCTCATCAAGTGCAGAGCCCTGGCGTCCCAGCTCCAGCTGGCGGACGTTCGCATTGAAGGCTCCAGGATCTACTTCTACGGATCCATCAGCGATTCCCGCGGACTTGCCGACGCGGTCATCTCCATTGTCAACGTACTGAATGATGAGTTGATGCGCGAGCGGAATCACGCGGCTGGCCGCGCCTAAGCGCAGCCAAGCAAGGACCAGCATCGATCGGCGATCTCTGCTGCCCCAGGGTGGCCGCGCAGGCTCGATCGTTTCGCAAGCCTGCCCTGCAGATCGTCGATCCATGCCGACCGGGTGCCGTGCGGATCTCTCACATAGATGTCGCAGGCAAGCCGGATAACCGGCGCCACTTCGTAGCGGAAGCTCATCGCGGGCAGGGCGCCCAGGTTGAATGCGATTTTCCAGTGGGCCAGCTCGCGCTCGACGTCGACAAGGTGCCTGCTTCTTCCCTGGATCATGGCGTTACCCCTTTTTGAAACCTCACTGTACACACTTGTTGCTGCGAGCCTGTTCATGACAGTCGTTCATATGGGGCGCTTCCCCGTACGTTCCCGTAACGGCGACACGCCCACAGTCAATCGGCAGCAGACTTGCTGCGGCGGAGAATCGAAATGAACAGCGTCCCCGAACAGAACAGGAATGACCGCTCCAATGCTTCCTCTGAAGCAGAACAGCCCGCACAGCAGGGGCAGGTCGAGGGGGGCGAACCCGGAGGGGAGGAGCCTGGCAAGCAGGGACAGCAACAGCAGCAGGACAACAAGGATCGCGAGAGCCCAAAGCCAGCGGACGAAAAGAAGGGCGGTCTCGGCGGCGATACACGCCGCTGAGAAAGTGGGGGAGCCGCGCGCCGCGCGGCTGCTTCCGTTGCAGACAGGGAGCGTGCATGTCATCGCAGAGCCGGGCGATCAGCCTGATGACCAAGATCATGTACCAGTGCCGCCCGGAGAAAACCACAACGATGGCGCAATGCCGTTGCTGCCATGCGCCCAGCCCAGGCGGCATGGAGTGCGCACGGTGCCTGACCGGAAGGCTCGGCGACATGATTCAGAACCGTGGCGCAGCATTCAGCTGGCTGGACTCATTCCGCAGGGTCCAGCAGGACGAAGCACACGTGTTCGAATGCGCGAAGCGCGTCGATGCGGCATCTTCCTAGGCGTCGCATCCGGACCTGACATCGCGCAAGCGTATGCTCAAGTCATTCAGGAGCAACGCGATGACTTTTCCGATCAGCATCTACGATGGAACGGGCACGGGGCTCCGGCTGCCCGCGGGATGGTGGATCGACCTTCAGTCCGATCTGCCTGCACTGGTGAAGGGTGCCGCGCGCATCGACCTTCCGCGATCTTCAAAGGACGAGCACCCACGATTGGATCCTGAAGTTCTCAGGGATCTCTTCCGGCGCATTGGAGGCTCGCAGTGGCTAGGTTGAATCCAACCCAGTCCCTGGGAGTGCGCTGGCTGTTCTTTCGCCTTCGCAACGGGCAGTCCATCAGTCCCGCGAGGCTGATGTCTGTCTGGTCCGAGGCGGCTGAAACCAACGACTGCGCCGTGCGCCGCGAAATCATCGACGGCGCCGGGTACGTCTATGCCTTGTACGCGCCCAACAGCCTTCTTTCACCCAGGCGCGTGGAGCTGCGCATGAGAGCGCTGCTGGAAGAGGCCGGCTACGCCTTCACGATGGGCAGCCTGGCGGGGCGGCGTCCGGGCGAGGGCTGAGGCGCGGCGCTCGTCAGTCAGGTTTTGGATCAAAGAGCGCCATCACCCGTTCACGGCGGCACTGCTCGAGCCAGTGGTGCCATATCTCCACCTCGTCCATCAGCCCTGTTGCACCGCATGCAGGGCAGGTGAGCTTCGTGCCCAATGGACTCGTCTGAATGCCGGCGTCCTCGGTCATCGAAGAACGCAGGCCGCAGCTCTTGCAGGTGGATCGCAACTGATCGAGGCGAACGATTGCGCCATTGCGCGCAAGAAGGGGCTGGATCGCGTGGATCCGGAAGGCATTGGGAGGATGCATGGCCGTGTCGTCTGAGGCTGGACACGGGAGCAAAGGATTCTGCGCCGGAGAAGAGCCGTGAGGGCGCAGTGTCCTCCGTTGGAGGTTAACCCTTCATCAAAGTGCGGAACGCGCTCCATCGTTGGCCTGAAATCCCACGGCCGCAATCGTTCACTGACGTGGCAGCCGAAGCTCATCCGGCGCCGGCCCTGCTTCTGGGCAGGAAGGGCTCCGCCATCCCAACGGAGCCCCCCCGGTCACTCACTTTTCCTGCAGGAACGTCAGCAGGTCCTGGTTGACCCTGTCCTTGTGGGTGTCGGTCAGGCCATGCGGTGCACCCGGGTAGACAATCAGCCTGGCGCCCTTGATGAGCTTTGCCGATTGGCGACCTGAGATATCGATCGGCACGATCTGGTCGTCGTCACCGTGGATGACCAGCGTGGGCACATCGAACTTCTTCAGGTCCGCGCGGAAATCGGTGGCCGAGAACGCGGCGATCGAATCGTAGGTGTTCTTGTGGCCGCCCTGCATGCCCTGCGCCCACCACGCATCGATCAGCCCCTGCGACACCTTCGCGCCCGGGCGGTTGAAGCCGTAGAACGGGCCCGACGGGATGTCCTTGTAGAGCTGCGCGCGGTTATCCAACTGTGCCTTGCGGATGCCATCGAACACTTCGATCGGCAGGCCGTTGGGGTTGTCGGCGGTCTTCAGCATGAACGGCGGCACCGAGCTGATCAGCACGGCCTTCTTCACTCGCCCGGTGCCATGCCGGCCGATGTAGCGCGCCACCTCGCCGCCACCGGTAGAGAAACCCACCAGGGTGACATCGTGCAGGTCCAGCGTATTGATCACCGTGGCCAGGTCATCGGCGTAGTGATCCATATCGTTGCCGTCCCACGGCTGGCTGGAGCGACCGTGACCACGACGGTCATGCGCGATCACGCGGTAGCCATGATTGGCCAGGAAGAGCATCTGCGATTCCCAGCTGTCCGAGTTCAACGGCCAGCCGTGGCTGAAGGTCACGACCGGGCCGTCCTTCGGACCCCAGTCCTTGTAGTAGAGCTGCACGCCGTCGGCGGTGGTGATGTAGCTGGCGGTGCGCGCGATGGCGGTGACCGCCGCCGGCCTGGCCGGTTCGGCGGCCTGCGCGGACAGGCCGGCCTGGAGCGAAAGGGCGAGGGTGGCAATGGCCAGTGAGCGGGCGAAGGTATTCATGCGGGAACTCTCATGGGTGGGTGGTGAGGCGTACTTTGCGCCCGTAATCAGGCGTCCGGGTGATGCACTGTCCGGATTTCTTGATAGATCGTCTTGCACGGATGTGCGCGCACGAATCGCCTGCCATCGCTTGTTGACGAGGGAGAATGATCGTTCTACCTTGTGATCATGAGCAAGGCCACCACCGACACCCAACAGAAGATCCTGGCCACGGCCGAGGCACTGATCTACCAGAACGGGATCCACGCCACCGGCATGGACCTGCTGGTGAAGACCTCTGGCGTGGCGCGGAAGAGCATTTACCGCCACTTCGAGAACAAGGACGACGTGGCCGCCGCTGCACTGAGGGCGCGCGACGTCCGTTGGCTGGCCTGGTTCCGGCAGGAGTGCGACAAGGCTGATACCCCGGAAGCACGCATCCTCGGCATGTTCACCGTGCTCAGGGATTGGTTCCAGTCCGAGGGCTATCGCGGTTGCGCGTTCATCAACACCGCGGGCGAGGTCGGCGACCCTGCCGATCCGATCCGGGAGATCGCGCGGAACCACAAGCAGAAGCTGCTCGATTACACGCTGGAACTTGCCGGGCAACTTGATGTGGAGCAGCCGGCGGTACTGGCCCGTCAGCTGCTGGTCCTGATGGAAGGCGCCATCACCCTGTCGCGCGTGATGGGTGATTTCAGCGCCGCAGACACCGCGAAGGATGTCGCGAAGCTGTTGTTGGAACAGGCCAAGCGCTAGCGCCTGAGTACGCCAGATCGTTTGAAGCAACTCGTATATCCATCTCGATTGGAGGTCTCCCCGTGTCCGCAGAACAATCCCGTCCGCCGCTTCCTCCGTTCACCCTTGAATCGGCCATGCAGAAGGTGCGCCTTGCCGAGGATGGCTGGAATTCCCGCGATGCCGACAAGGTGTCGCTTGCCTATTCGCTCGACACCCAGTGGCGTAATCGTGCCGAGTTCACCAACGGCCGGGAAGAAGCCCGGCAGTTCCTGGCACGCAAATGGAACAAGGAGCTCGAGTACCGCCTGATCAAGGAGCTCTGGGCCTTTACCGAGAACCGTATTGCGGTCCGCTACGCGTACGAATGGCACGACGACTCCGGCAACTGGTTCCGTTCCTATGGCAACGAAAACTGGGAGTTCGGAGAGGACGGCCTGATGCAGCGCCGCTTCTCGAGCATCAACGACTTACCGATCAAGGAAAGCGACCGCAAATTCCATTGGCCGCTGGGGCGTCGCCCGGATGATCATCCCGGGCTGTCTGAGCTGGGTATGTGATTCCCGCTGAGGCGCCATCCGAAGCGCGCTCAGGTACGATGGGGCGGCCGGCATCTGCGCCGGCCGGGGCAGGGGTGCAATGGATATGCAGGCAGGGGGCGGATTCGATCCGCTGGCAAAGACCGATTCGCAAGAACTGACATTCCACTGGCTTTACCAGCGTGTGCAGGGGCTGGCCGAATCGATGGGTTCCGCTCACTGTTACTTCTCCGTTCGTCACGGCATGCCTCGTGGTGGAGCTCAGTAGTTTCGTTGTGGCCGGCATTCTTGCGGCCCGCAGGGGTATCCGCCAGTTCAGCCAGCCGCGGCTCTCGCACGCCCAGGAAATGGACACTGAGTTCGCTCATTGGCAAGTCGTGATTACTGACCTCCGCTGCTTCCCCAGGGTCGAGCGCGAGCGGCGACTCAAGTTCGTCAGCACCTTGCGCACCAACATGGTGGGCTGGATGCTGATCGGCCTGCGCACCCGCCTGGACACTTATGTCGCCCTGCTTGAGGGCTCCATACAAGAACCCGAACCGGACGTGGTAGCGCCCTTGTAGAGCCGAGCCATGCTCGGCTATTCCGTCACACATCGCGCCCCATCAGGCACTCCACCAGCGAGAACCCCCAGCATCCGATCCATCAAAACGGGCTCCGGCACACCAGCAAGCACTTGTTCCAGGTAGTCCAATGGCTGCAGCTGCCGTTGCAGCAGCGCTCGCAGCAGTAGAGCGTCGGGTGCCCGCTGTTCTGCATCCAGTGATTCCTGCATCAACAGGTGCTGAGAGCGCCTCTCCAGCCACAGCACCGGAACGCCTCTGCAGAGAATCTGGAAAGCGCCGTCTTCATGCCGTTCGACGAACTGGAAGCCATGCCTCGGCCGTGCCTCGACGAACTGGATCGCCTGGCAACGCAGCTGCGAATAGCGCTCACCGGAGATGCTCTTGAACGCGAGAGGCGAGGGCATGGGGCGCGCCGATAACTGACGCTGTGCCGCAACCAATGAGGCGATGCACAGTACCAAGGCCGCCCAGCGGTGCCACACCACTCAACCCTCCGGCTGCAGCCGCGTGCTGGCGTGCGCGGTGAGTCCCATCCCGGCCATGATCAAACCCTCCATCACCCGCGGGCCGACGTACTGCTCCAGCTCGCCGTTCTCGCGGGCGCGCTGCGCGGCCAGCAGGATCTCCAGCACCACGCGCAGGCCCGCCAGCGAGCAGTCAGTATCGGCCAAGGCCAATCGTCGGCCGGGCATCTGATGGCGCTCTGGCCACGGCTGGCCATCGGAGGCGACGCCGGAACCGATGCTGTGCAGCAGGGCGATGAGGGTGTTCGGGTCCAGCGTGGGGCCGTTGGCGGGCGCGTCGTGGATGGGGTGCGGGGCAGGGGAGTGGGGCTTGGTCATGGCAGGGCTCCTTGCGTGCAGGCAGAAGCCGCCACCGATAAAGGTGGCGGACGATGCGTGGCTCGAAATCCGGCGTGCAATCAGACCGGCAGGCGCAAGGCCTCCACGCACCGCCCGCCATAGCCGGCAGACGGATTGCCAGCCGGCACCACCTTGGCGATGGTGCCGACTGGCAAGCGTAAGTCACGATTACACAACCGGGATTTCGAGGCCCGACCACCTGTTTTCGGTGGCATGGCAAGGAATACGCCCGGTTGTGCGCGATGCCAATGCAGTAAGGCTGATGCCGTCACCACATTCAACATTTTCAGAATCGTTGCATTCGGCGCAACGGGAACGGATCCTTGCGCTGCAAGGCTAACGGCGATGTGGGCTGTGGATGACTGCACACTGTCGGCATCCACCCGGCCGGGTCATAAGCGAGACGGATGCGACAGTTTTGCCAGGGGCTATCAGGCGTCAGTAACTCTTGAGCGCGGCTTTGGTCCGCTCCAGCCATGCTGCATTGTGGCTGCGCGCATGGCGGGACCAGTGCTGGGCATCGTCGATGATGCTGGCGAACAGAGTGCGGGCCTGCTCGCGGTCGGCAGGCTGCGGCTGCGCCATCAGCCATTCTGCGTACAGGCAGCGGGCGGCCGCATCGTTTCCGCATTCCACGGCGCGCTCGAACGCGGCGCGGGTGCCGGGCGCCTGGGTAGCTGCCAGTGCCTGCGCGTAAAGCAGGGTCTGTTCCGGCTTGCGGCGCACATCCGGGTGGCGGGCGAACAGGCCATCCAGCGTTTCAGACGCGAGCGCGGGCTGCCCGGAATCGAGGCGGGCACGCGCCAGGCCGGTCAGGATGTAGGGATCGTCGCCCAGTGGCGAACTGGCCGCCTGCTCAAACAGGGTTCTGGCTTCCTCGGCCTGGCCGGCATCCAGCAACGTCATGCCGAGGCGAACGCGGTTCTGCACGGTAGGTGTGCGAGCCAGCTCCGTGCGGGCGTTGCGCAGATCCTGGCCTGGGTCCATTAATTGCTTGGCGGAGCGGATGGCCTGTCGGGCGCCGCGCGAGTGGCGGACTTCCGGGAAGTAGATCGCCAGGAAGTAAACGACGCTGCCGAGCAGCGGGAACGAGAAGAGCAGGATGAGCCAGTAGAGGCTCTGGCCCGAGCGGATGGCGTGCACCGCGAAGTAGATGGCTGCCAGTACGTGGAGTCCGATTCCGATATAGGGCATGTGTGCCGCCTCGTCCTTGTGAGGGGTGGAACTATAGTGGGGGAGGGGTGGGGCGCCAATGGGGTGCTGCCGAATAGGCGTGACGCGTCACGTTAATGAGGGCAATTCCTGCGACGCACCGTGCTGCAAGTCACTATCAGGTGGGACGGCACATCGCGGAACTGCACCTCCAACTTATCAACCCATTCTCTAGCCTGGATCGACCTTTACCCGGAGATGATCAAATGAGGCCGTACAACATCGCCCTTTCGGCGATCGAGTCCTTTTACTCAGTCGAAACCGGTGATTGGCCCGGAATGATTGAGTTGTTCGAAGAGCGGCTCGAACAGGTACAGGTGTACAGGGAAGGCGTAAGGCGGGAGCTCTACGAGAGCTTGAGCGATTCCGAATTCTGCTGGAGATCGGCACTCTGGAATGACGATTGCCATGTGGAAGAGTTTGATACGGAGGAAGGTGCACGCTCTTTCATCAGGAGCGTTGTACTTCCTGCGGTCGAGCGCGCCTTCAGAAAGATGCAGGCTTCGCCGAGTATCTGAGACTAGGTGTCGCCACTGCCACTGCTCTCACGATGGCTACAGAAGGGCAACAAGAGGATCAATGGAATCATCCATGAAGATGCTACGAATGCTGCGCGCTCCGTACTCGTACGCCTATCTCGTTGCTGCCAACCTGGAGGTATTTTCTGATTTCGACGGAAGTTGGCGGCGCATTGGCGCCTCCATCATCGTTGCACTCTACATGGTCCTCCAGGCGCTTTTCGTGATCATGCTGACGAGATACTTGGGGAGTGGCCTCTTTGAAGGCAGGAGCAATCCGCCATTCTGGGTGATGCTGATCGCAGCGTTTGTGCTGGTATGGCTTGTCTCAGGGGAGGTAATTAGACATGGTGAATCTCTGGTCGCTGGACATGACGGCAAGTGGAAAACCATCCTTGCGATCTACCTGATACCAGGGGCTGGCTTCGGATGGATGCTTCTCTGGAAGCTGTACGTGCCATTTGCGTTCGTGCACGCCGCCATTATCTATCTTCTCTACTTCTCGTATGGTCGATATGTTGAATGGAGACCGGACTGATGGGGCCTCTATTGGAGAACGGACAAGGCCGATGCCTATGCGTAGCTCGTCCTGCCCTTCCAGCTCATTAACGCCATCTGACGGTTATGCCCAGCTGATGCCATCCCAACGCGCAGGAGAATTCTGCCGCCTGAAGCTTGGACATCGTGGTGACAACCAAGGAAGGAGGAGCCGTAAGCGCACGTACAGTCACGCTCATCGGTATCTGGCTGTTCGGCCTTGGTCGGCATCGGCATTGCCTAGCCTTCCAAAATAGCGCCTCGCAGAGAAGGGCTTGACAAGCCAAGGGGAGGGGGCGTAATTCTTCGCCTGAACAAAAGCTGAGTCGCGCACCAATCTTCAGTCAAGGATGTAACGGACATGATTTCTGCTAGGGACAGGCGGGAGGGAAAGGCTCCCCGCACTACTTATCGCAGCCTGCGGCTTTGCTCGCTCATCGCGGGCGTGGCCCTTACGTTCGGGGCCGGATTCGAGGCCTCAGCCCAGAGCGGGATTTTCAACTACCAAGAGTATGAGAAGCGGGTAAAGAGCGCGCAGTCGCTTGCCGCCATTTCTGCCGATCAGGTGTTCGGGGATCGGACTTCGGGTTTCGACGGCAGCACCGAGTTCTTTGTCGAAGACGTCTCCATTCCCGGTAATTTTGATCTTCCTGTCAGTGTCGCCCGGCGCTTTGGAGTGGAGGCGGTCAACCGAGGCCTTCGCTATAGCGAGGCCAAAGGGCTGACGCTCTTCGACGACTGGGAAATCGTTGTCCCCCACATGTCTGGCGTATGGACCAAGGGCGCTGGTTGGATCACGGGCGATCGAGGGGCGCAGACCACCCAGCGTTGTACGGTCAACAAGGCGCCCTTCCTATTGGAGACATGGGGTTATGCCAACATCGGCTTTGGCATCGACGTGAAGTGGCAGGATGGAAACGGCGAGGAACTTCTGATTGCTGACGATCCATCCTACGCCTCGGCACCAGGCTTGGAGGCGCCCAAGTGGATGACGGCCTCCAGGGCGCGGTTCACTTGTCTGGCCGCAACGCGCAACGGCTATCCGGGCGAGGCGTTTGTTGGGCACACCCCTGATGGAAAGAAGTACTTCTTCGACTGGGGCGTGGAAAGGCCTTATGCGACGGCTCAGTTCAGCGATGGCGCTGCCAATCGTTCGGTGGGACGTAAGCGGGTCTATCTGCTGGCGTCGCGTGTGGAGGACCGCTATGGGAACTGGGTGTCCTACAGCTACGACGGGGACAAGCTGACCAAAATCGAGTCCAGCGACGGTCGCCGGATTGACCTGAGCTACGACGGCGACGGCCGGGTGACCAGCGTGACCGCCAATGGGCGCGTGTGGCGATATACGTACGTAGGCGACACCGACAGCAATGACGGCGGCTTGTCCCAGGTGGCACTTCCCGATGGTTCCGCGTGGACCTACAGTCATCGCGGGCGGCTTCAGTCCAGCTTTCCCTACCGCAAAGCCGATGATGAAGGCGGGTGTGAGATCCGGGCCGGCCAAGAGCCTCCGCCCACGCAGATGACGGTGGTCTCACCCTCAGGTGCTCGAGGTGTATTCGACTTTGAAATGGAGTTGTTTGTTCGCTCCGATCCGTGCAATGGGCTGACGCCCCCATACTACCAAGCCTGGTCCCTGAAGAAGCGCACCATCACCGGGCCCGGCCTGCCTTCGATGGTCAGCACGCGAAGCTACAACCTGCAGTTGCCGGGAAGCGGTCGCTGGTCCAGCCTGACCAAACCGGATGGAACACAGATTCGCGAGCGCTATGGCGCAAATCCAGCACTGAATGAGCGCAAGCTTCTGCAAAAGCAGACGCTGGACGCAGCGGGCCAAGTACAGCGCGACGAGTTCTACACCTATACCTTTGGCTCCGAGACCGGCCCGTTCAGGGCACGGGTTGGGCACTCGATCGGGGTCCAAGCGGGTCAGTTCCTGGCAGGTATGCTTAGTGCGCTGAGCGAGAGCCAGTTCTCTCAGGATGGTGATACCTATCGTGCGGTCTACAGCGACTTCAACCGCAATGCTCGTCCGGCGCGGGTGACCTACACCGGTCCTTCCGGAACCAAGGCCGAGATCAGAGAGCATCTGGATACGGCCAGCCCTTGGGTCCAAGATCAGGTACTGAGTGTCAAGGAGGCTGCATCGGGCAAGATCACTGCACAGTACGCCTATGATGGTATGGCCAAGCCCAATGCCGTCTATCGAGCCGGGGCCTTGCTGCAGAGTGTTACTTATGCGTCGGATGGCACGATCAGTGCAGTGCGGGACGGAAAGGGGAACGAAACGCAGATCCAGGACTGGTATCGCGGCGTGCCGCGATTGGTCATCAATCCCGATGGCACCACCAATCGCATGTCGACAGATGGAAACGGGTGGATCACCTCCACCACGGACGCGCTACAAAGGACTACTTCCTATCTGCACGATCCGATGGGCCGCGTGCGCGAAGTCCAACCGCCGATCGATGAGAACCAGTGGGCCAAGACTACCATCTCGTTCCGTCAGGTCGCGGCCGATGAGTACGGCCTTTCGCCGGGGCACTGGCGAGTCGACAACGCCCAAGGAGCACGTCGTCAGGAAACCTATTTGGACGCGCTTTGGCAACCACGCTTGGTCCGTGAGTACGATGCCAACGACGTCACCGGCACCCAGCAATGGGTTAGAAGCAGCTACGACACCGAAGGCCGTCCGACGTTCACCTCCTATCCTTCAAGGGATAGCGCTATGGCGACCGGCACCTGGACCGAGTACGACGCGCTCGGAAGGAAGACCTCTTCGTCCCAAGACAGCGAGCAGGGCCTGCTGATCACAACCTTTGGCTACAGCAGCAATGCCACGACCACTGTCGTCGACCCGCTTGGCCATCAGACCATTACCCGTTTCGATGCCTTTGAGGGGCCGGACTATGAGAAACCGGCACAGATCATTCGTGCCGACGGTAGCAAAGTCAGCATCAAACGCAACGCGTTTGGCCTTACGACCGAAGTAGCCCAGTCCGCCAACTGAAAACATGTCAAGGATGGCACGCGTGAACGCTGAAAAACTGCGCATGGCCGCAGCGGTTCTGCTGGGGTTAGTCCTCATCTTCCTTGGCCAGGCGGCCCAAGCCCAGGCTTGGATTGAGCTTACTGGACCGGCCCAGACCTCCTATACGGCGCCTGCGACCTATCAGTTGCAGGTTAAGAGTGGCGTCAGAGGCACTGGCCCCAAGGCCGAGTACCTGTCAGGCATACAGCTCACGCGCAATGGCCAGGTGATCTCCCGGATTCCGAATGGGACGCAAACCGAAAGTGGCCTGTCGCCGGGAACATATCAGTATGTTTTCAGGGCGCTCGCCATACGCAACGGCAATGGTGATGAGTTCACGCGGGAGCTGACCTCGCCGGTCATCACGATCACGGTGGCCGCGCCACCAGCCCCCTTTGACGGGGCGGAGTATGTATCGGCCAGTTGGCCGAACTCGGCTGATCGAGGAACCCCGTTCAGCGGCACCGTTACTTTCCGGAACTCGGGCAACACGACGTGGCGAGCGGGCGATGGCTATCGCCTTGGGCAGGCCGCCGAGCGCTATGTCGCCAGCGCCGTCAAGCTCGGGATTGCCGAAGTGCCCGTTCCCCACGACGTGGCTCCGGGCGGGACGGTGACGATCTCCTTCAACGGGGCGGCGGCCACTGACAACGGACCGAGCACGGTTCAGTGGCAGATGAACCGCAACGGTGCTCGCTTCGGAGGCACCAGTAGCGAGCAGACCTTTGAGACGACAGGAAGGCTCAATCGCGGCGTCATGTATGAGCAAGAGGTCCCGACCAGCATGGAGGCGGGACGGACCTATCGCGTCAAGCTCAAATTCGTCAATACGGGCAATACCACCTGGTCGGCATCGGCAGGTTACGCGCTGGGATCCTGGAATCCCAATGACAATGGGCGCTGGGGCAAGTCGCGGGTCCCGATGCCCAACGATGTGATTCCCCAACTACCGGCGTTCTTTGAATTCGATGTGGTTGCTCCGCCATTGCCTGGTGTCTACAGCTTCCAATGGCGGCTACTGGAAGAAGGGAAGGAGTGGTTTGGCCGGGAAAGCGACAACGTCCAGGTCACGGTCACCGGCCCGCCATCCAAGGTCATCGGCAACATCGATGGCGTTACCAGCGATGGCCAGATCAGTGGTTGGGCATGCTCAACGGGCATCGAATCTTCGATTGACGTTCATGTCTACACCGGCGGGGCCGCTGGCAGTGGCGGAACGATCTTCCTGATCGGCAAGGCGGATCTGCCGGGCGAGCCCGCCGTGGCCGCCGCATGCAAGGCGGGCGGCACCCATCGTTTCTTGATCCCAATGAGCAACGAGCAGCGGCGTCAGCGTAGCGGGCAGTCGATCTATGTCCACGGGATTTCGCCGGTTGGACAGCCCAACAGCGCTATTGGCGGCTCGGGTGCCTTCGTCGTTCCTGCGGCTCCTACTGGCACGCTTTCTGCGTCCCCGGCGATGTGCCAGATTGCATCGGGTTCGCAGACCTGCAACGTCACCTTGGCCTGGTCGGCCACGGATGCGCGCGCAGAACTCAAGCGTGAGGGCGGCTCAGTGGCGGGCAGTGGCACCAGCGGCTCCGTTGTTGTGCCCATCGGCGCTGGATCAAATCGTTTTTTGCTTTCGGTCGCCGGCGATGTAATTGCCCAGGCGCTGGCCACCGCAAAGGCCGCGCCTACGGCGCCCGTCAATCCAGACAATCCTGCCCCAACCGTTGCCCGGCAATACGTCTATGACGACAACCTTAGCCTGTGCAAGGTCATCGAGCCAGAAACAGGGGCGACCGTGCTTGGCTACGATGCGGCCGGAAACATTGCTTGGAGTGCAACAGGACTCGATTTGCCCAGCCTGACGGCATGTGATCGTGAGTCACCGCAGATTGCTGCTCGTCGCATTTCCCGCAACTACGATTCCAGCAATCGCCTCCAGGCCGTTGTCTATCCTGATGGCCTGGGTGATCAGCAGCTGGAGTACACCCCTACCGGTCAGCTGAAGAGCGAACGGGTCTTCAATCAGGACCGGGTGCCGGTGTTGACCACCCGCACCTACAACTCACTCGGGGCGGTGGCCAGTCAGAGCCGTGTCGTGGGCAATGCGGGCGTGAGAACCTTGGCCTTCGGCTACGACTCGCTGGGACAGCACATCCGTACCGACTATCCCGATGGCTACTCCGTCCGGCAATCCGTGAACGCCTTGGGTCAGCCGGTGCGGTTGCAGGACGGTAGTGGTGCGGTGCTCGCCAGCAACATCGTCTACGCTCCCAGCGGCCAAGCCATCGCGCTTACCTACGGCAATGGCATCGTTCGTAGCGTGACTGAGAACGCGCGCCAACTGACCGGTCGCGTCGTCGACGGTGGTGTGGTCGATCTGAACTACAGCTATGACGCGGCGGGAAACATCACCCAGATCCGCGATGGCATGCGCGGTGATTCTGGGACAATCAGCCTGGGCTACGATCGCCTCGATCGACTGGTTCAAGCCAGCGCTCCAGCCTATGGCGGCAATGGGCAATACACGTTCGGCTATGACACGCTGGACAACATCGTCTCGATGCGACTGCCCGGCAAGCGCGAGCGCACGTTCCACTACGACGCCCGCAATCGTCTGGAGCTGTTGCGCGATCCAGGTGGCAATGGCGTGTCTGGCTTCTCCTATGACAGCGCCGGCAATCTGGCGGTGCGCAACGGCCAGAAGCTCACGTACGACGTGGGTGGTCAGCTCCGTTCGGTGGGAGGTGTGCAGAAGTACTACTACGACGGCGCCGGACTGCGTGCCTACGCATCAGCATCAACGTCGGCACCGACATCAGAAAATTCACCCGGGTTGGGCAAGCCCCCCATCACCGGGACTCATGATTGGGATAACTCCATCCCAGGGGGCGGTGGCGGAGAGCTGGTTCTCTTGGCAGGTGATCTGGACCGCACCTGGCAGTACCTGGCGGGTGGGGAGCTGATTGAATCCACCCAGGACGGGGAAACATCCGACTACGTTTACCTCGGCAAGCGGCTGCTGGCGATTCGTACGAGCTCTGCCGCCGGCACAAAGCTCACCTACCTGCATTACGATGCGCTCAAAACGCTGGCGGCCACCAGTAACGCCAGTGGTGCGGTGCTCACGCGTCACTTTTGGTCGCCGTATGGCGAGGCCGACGCGGCACCTGCTGCGATGATTCCAGGCTATTCGGGGCACCTCACAGATGCCGACGCCGGGCTGGTTTACATGGGGCAGCGCTACTACGATCCGCAAGTGGGAAGGTTCCTGTCAGTGGATCCGGTGACGGCGCACAGCAACCCGGTGGGCGCGTTTAACCGGTATTGGTACGCCAACAACAACCCGTACAGGTTCATGGATCCGGATGGCCGCCAGTCCTGTGAATCGAGTTCAATGAAGTGCCATCCATCAATCGCGAGCTCTGTGACGACAACAGGTGGGATCCCGCAGGCGCCTGTTGATGGTGCGAAAGGTTCTCAGCCTGCTCAGGCATCCTCTAGCAGTCGATGGAATGACATTAAAAGCAGGCTTGGGCTACAAGGCGATTTGACGAAGAATGGAAACATCTTCGATGTAGGTGCCCTGGCTCACGACGTTTTTTATCCATTGATGGATTCCCCAGGGGGGGCAGGGTTTAAAGTTGCTGGCTTAGGCTTTCTGGCAGCAACTCTCAGGGCGGAAGGGCAGCTGGCCTTTAGAACGGGACACTATGCGAGTCGTCTCGAGTCGGCAGGATTGAGCGTATCGCGAACCGAGGCAGTTATTGGGCGCGAAGTTGCTAGGATTCGACCGAACATGGCGGTTGGCGCTGATGTTGTTGGCAGGATTCGAGTAAACGGGGTTCTCGTTGAATACAGGGCGAGGGCGCTGGCTGACGGTACAGTCAACGTTGGAACCATTTTTCCGGTGAAATGATGATGCGAGATATCTCTGATTTCGAGAAAAGTTTGGTCGAAGGGGTGGCGCAAAGGCTTCCGCCCCTTGAGGCGTCAAAACTAATTGATGACTTGATGTTAGCTTCCGTAGATGATTCATCCTCGGATCCAACTAGGATATTCTTCGTTATTGACGGTCATCCTCATCCGCCATATGCAGGGCAGCACCAATATCCCGTTGAAATCAGGCTGAGTGATGTGGATGGCGCGGATATAACTGCGGTATTGTATGCAAATGAAAACAATAATCTTTATGAACTTGAGCTTATAAGATGGGATGGCAAGGATATTTCTTGCCCAAATATTGACTCAATTTCATTTTATTGAGTCATATATTTATGACGCGACTGATGTAACTGGCGCTACAGGTGCGGGTACACTTGCGGTTCGGGCTGCTCGCGGTGGAGAGAATGCGGCAGCGGCGGCTGAATGCGCAGCGCACGGAGCTCTAGCCGAAAGAGTTGCAGCGAACATGTGGCCGGGGAGGTCGGCGGCAACACCGAGCCGATGATTGAACGGCTGGAAGGACACTGCCGTGAACTTGCCATCGAACTGCGAACGCCTGATCGCTCAGAGCGGATCGTGCGTCGTGCAGTGCGCGCCCACGAAGACCGCTTCCACAATGGCATCTGCCAGCGGTTATCGCCCGCGACGCGTCAGCGGCTCAATGCCTTGCTGCGTCCAGAAATATCGGAAAGTGAAGAACTTGTCGACGTTATTCAAGAAGAACCTGCAGGCAGCGCACCGGCCGTTCTACTGAAACTACGCGGCGGTCCTGGCCGGCCCAGCCTTGCCAGCATGCAGGACGAACTGGCGAAACTGGAACTGATCCGCAACATCAACCTGCCCGCTGACCTATTCGATCAGGTTGCACCGCGAGATCTGGAACGCTGTCGGAGGCGTGTATCGGTCGAAGCACCGCACGAAGCGCCGCCATGGTTTTCGAGTTCAAGCCACTGTGTGATTTCTCTCGGTACATCCGCGGCATGGTGATCGCATTCGCGGCCATCGTTGCTGCCTACATCACGGAGCAGGGCGCCACGTGCGTGATGGATCAGCAGCAATGCAGGCTCGTTGCACGTGAGGGCCAGTACGAGCCGTTCCTTGACACGAATCAGGCTAAGGCGCGGCGCATGAACGACTACCAGCAGTCGGCCTACTATCAGGAGGAATCCCGCCGCATCCGCAGCGAGGCGGGCGGGGCGGTGATGCAACACGTGGAGCGGGCATCAGGCACGTTCCCCGAATCCAAGGCGCATGAAACCAGCACCGTCCTGACCACCTCCACGGCGCCGAACCTCCTATGACCAGCAGCGCACGCGAACTGTTGAAGTGGCTGGTCGTGATCCTGATGACCGGGGATCACGTCGCCAAGGTGATCTACGGCGGGTATGTGCCAGGTCTCAGCGAAGTGGGGCGGGCGGCCTTCCCTCTGTTCGCGCTGGTGATAGCGTACAGCCTCGCCCAACCCGGCGCCGATGTGTTCAAGTCCGTTCGCAGGCTTGCCATTCGGGGGGGGGGCATCGCCCAGCCGGTGCATGCACTGGCCTTCGGCTACTGGATTCCGCTCAACATCCTGCTGACGTTTGCGCTGTGTGCCGCTGCCCTGTGCGCGGCCAGCGAACGCCGATGGGTTGTCCTGGCATTCGCCGCGGTGGTGCTGCCGTCATTCGTGGACTACCAGTGGTCCGGCGCGGGCGTCGTGTTGCTGGCGTGGTTCGGGTTCCGTACCGGCCGGCCGCTGGCGGTACTGGCCGGGTTTGTGCCGCTGTGCCTCTTCAATGGCAACTTGTGGGCCTTGGCGGCGCTTCCGATGGTCATGGTCCTGTCCGGCGTGCGCTGGCAGGTGCCGCGAGGCCGGTGGGCCTTCTATGGCCACTACGTATTACACCTGGCCTGCATTTCGGCCGGAGGATCGCTTGGCATATGGCAAACCTAGAACGAAGCCAGTTAAGCTCCTAGCAGCGAGATCGATCGGATCTGAACTGCCAAGGGGGCGGAATGTTTGACGACATAGTTAAGGGGATCCGGGAGTACGTATCTGACAGATTCATGAGCCCTTTAGGGGCTTCGCTCACGGTCTCATGGTGCCTCTGGAACTACAAGGCACTGCTGATAGTGCTGTCAGGTGAATCCGCGATTCGAAAAATACACTTGCTACACCTGATCTACCAAGAAAACGTCTACTCCGCAGTCCACCTGGCGGCTGGCCCCTTGGCTACGGCAGCATTCTACATTCTTGCTTTTCCTTATCCGTCCAACTGGGTCTATAGCTATTCCCTAAGACGCCGCAAGGAGGCTCTTGATCTGAAGCGTAAGATAGACGACCAGACGGTCCTTACGCACGAGGAGTCGCGCGCTCTTCGAGTGCAGTTCGAAGAAATGGACCTGGAGCACAGGTCTGCGACGCTGAAGCTCAATAGTCGCATTGACGCACTGAAGGAGCAGCTTAAGCAAGCCGTCGATGAAAGAGACGGTGCTCTCAAACAGTTGAACGACGTACGCGTCTCGGTCGCTGATTCAGTGACTGACGAGGAGCATGACGGAGTCCAAGAGATTGTTCTAAGCAAGCTTCAATGGCGCGTGATAGACGTACTTGGTCGTCGCGGCAATCAGGTTCCGATCTCAACGTTGGCGAACCTTCTTGAATTGGGCGAGGCGGCGGCTGGGATTTTGCTCGGAGATTTGGAGGAGATGGGCCTCGTCTACCGCGAAGATTATGACTTTGAAACTGACATCCCAACGCATGCCGGGTTGACAGAAGGCGGGCTTAGGCTGTTTATGAGCAACCTCTAGTTATCCGCGGGGTGTAGGAGCAGCGCCCCTACGGAAGCGCTTCACACGCGCTGGCGCGGCCTCGGCCCACGGCTCATGTAGACCACATTGGACGTCTCGGCGTCGGAACCGGGCTCACGTACGCCGAACCGTCGTTCTCGGCGAATTCTGATCGCTTCGGCTAGGTAGATGACACTGGATTTCGCCGTGGTCGACGCCTTCTGTGTAGCGGAGGTCCGAGGAGCCGCATCAGCCATCATCAGCCGCCATTCCCGCGCGATGTTGCAGGTCAGGGACCACCAGGTCATGTCGCAAGGCTCCAGTTGGTGACCCTCAGGGGTGAACATGTGTCCACCCTGGAATCCAAAACCGGCCCAGGGGCCGGTCAGGTCGATGCGATCATGGGGATCGATCTTGCTCATGCTGCAATCTCATCCTTGTTCGGGGAGCCAGCAGGGAGGCAAGAGCCAAGCCAGAGCCGGAGCCCACGAACCGTATTAGGACAGACACATCATTTCGCATAATGTATATTATGTTCAAGGCATCCCGTGGGGCGCTGGCGTAGCGCTCGCCTCAACCACCGACCTTGCCATGACAAGAAGCCAGCTTTCCCAGCAGGCCCCTTCGCGGCCTGGCAGCTACGGCTTCCTCCATCGTCCGATCAGGGTCTTGTACATGACCCAGGCGATCCAGCCGCAAACCAAGCCGACCCCCGCGACAATGATCTCTTCCTCTTCAAGGGCGGCGCCATTCAGTCCTTGATAGGCCACGAAAGCCAGCGCTCTCAATGACAGCAAGGCAAATAAAGCTATAGGTGCCCAAAGTAGGACCTTCATCGTTCTCCCGCCTCCAATCGCATCGGCCGGTCACTTGCCCTGACAGGAACGTGATTTCCGTCTGGCGTGACGCGTCACGTTAATAGCCTATGGTAGTCCGCTGGCGCAGGCCCTCGATATAGACCCGGTGCCTCTTCCTGCACTAGCTCGAAAGCAGCCCCTTCGCCAGAAGCGTGATTCGGGTCGCCGCATTGAGGTCGTACGCACCCAGATCCTTCGGCTCTACCCAGGCATGGGCATCAAACTCTTCGTTGATCGTAACGTCGCGATTCAGTGCTTCGCAGTCGAAGATCAGGTAGATCATGTGGATCTGCTCGCTGGAACCGTCCGGATAGAGCTTGGTGCGGATGTCGTCACGGAAGGTCCACGGTTGAACGGCACCGATCTGCAGCGCGTGCCCCAGCTCTTCGCGGATCTCCCGGCGCAGGCCTTCCTCGATGCGTTCGTCGGGCTCCAGCCCACCGCCGGACAGTGCCCATTGGCCTGGAAATGCACCACGATCCAACGGCATGCGGCACAGCAGGTAGGCGCCCTGGTTCTGGATCAGCGGGCATACGATGACGCGTTGTCTCACAGTGTCTTCCTTGGATATCGGATAGGTGCCGGATGGATTGTATGAAACCCTGTCCCACCTCGATGGGTTGCAATTGATTTAGCATGGCACGTCACAACGAACCTGCGCGGCGCGCCGGCTTCACATGCTGCCGCCGCTCACTTCGCAATAGTGCGGGTGTCCTCGTTGTTCGAGTGGTTCATGTCCCCTCCTCCTGCGTCCGCACATCACCTGCCCCGGCGATGGCGCATTGCCATCTACATCCTGCTGGGCTTGTATGTTGCCTACCTCCTGGCGGGCAACATCTTCCTCAACACGCCACTGTTCGACCAGGTCACCAACCGCAAGCCGCACAAGTTCGTGATGACCACGGGCCCGGCCATCACCTTGCTTCCCGGCCACGTGATCGCCTGGAACGTGCACATGCGCGGCCACGTCAACCACACCGTCTACGTGCTGCATGCCGACCGGGCAAGCGCCAGGCTGGCAGTCCTGCCGCTGCTCCAGCGCGAAGTACGGGTTCCGCGCCTGCAGGCCACGGGCGTGTCGGCCGAGATCAGCCGCGTTGAAGATGCCATTCCGCCGCCCCCGCGCAGCGACCAGGGCTGGACGCTGCGTTTTGATGCCATCCACAGCGACAGCATCCGCAGCGCCCGTTTCGGCAAACTGCTGATCATCGGCAAGGGCCAGGGCACGGTCGGCTTCGTCAAGCAGCTGCGCGGCGGTCCGTCGGAACTGCTGGATTCAACCGTAACGTTCAAGGGTGCGGACACCAGTTTCGACGGCGTGCAGCTGCTGGGCGACATGAACCTGGCTGCACGCTTCAGCTACCCACGCCATTACCGGGACCAGGCGCCTGGGCTCGCCAAACTGAAGATCCTGCGTGCCCAGCTGGACGTTGATGCACGCAGCCAGGGCCTGCGCATGGATACGGATGCCACCACCCCGAATATCTCCAGCGCCCCGGTGCCGGGCCGCCTGCAGCTCTCGGCACACCTGATCGGTGGCCAGCTGCAGGCTGGCGACCACGCGCTCTGGCAGGTGCCGCTCTACCTTGGCGACGGCGCTCCCGACCGCGGCGTGCTGGCCCTTCAGCTCAATGTGGCCAATGACCTGCGCCTGCAGGCGCGCCTGCCACCCCGGCCCGGCTCGGGCAGCGAAGTGGACGCGGACCTGCACATCACGGGCCGTGATATCCCCTTCCAGGATCCGGCCCAATTGTTTGAGCGCAGTTCCGGCACGGTGCGCGGCGAATGGACATTCACCTCGCTCAACTGGATCCCTGCCCTGTTCGTTCGCAAGCCGTGGCTGCAACTGGACGGCGGCGGCACACTGAAGGCCGACCTGCGGCTGCGCAACGGCGAGCTGAGCGAAGGCAGCACGGTGGACATTCTCTCTGCCGAAGCAGTTGCCGAGGTCGCCGGCGTCCGGCTTGCAGGTACCGCCAGCGCCCACGGGGAACTGAAGTCAGGCGCTCCAAATCAAGCGCTGCTTTCCGTGCGACTGCCCCGCTTCACCGCACGGCCCAACGGTGCCAAGGACGTGCGGCTGTTCGATGGTCGTGATCTGGCGCTGGACCTGACCGGCGACGGTCGCCTGCAGGAGCTGCGCAAGGGGGTGCGTGCGCATCTGAGTTTCAGCGAGGCCACGATTCCGGATCTGTCCGCCTACAACCGCTATCTCGGTTCAAAACAGGTGCGCCTGCTTCGCGGCACCGGCTCACTCAGCGGAGATGCCACCCTCGATACCGATGGCCGCGTTGGCCATGGCACGGCCCGCCTGCAGGGGCGCAACACCAGCGCGAAGGTCGCCGGCCTGGACATGGGGGGCGATGTGGACGTGAATGCAACGCTGCGCCGGGGCGACTTCAATCAGCGTCATTTCGACCTGTCAGGCACCACGGTCGAACTGCGCAACGTGCAGGTGGCCGGCACCGAACGCTCGACCGCGTGGAGAGGTCGCGTGGCCTTCAAGCGCGGCCGCATCGATGCGCAATCGCCCTTCCAGGTGGACGCCACCACCGACCTGACACTCAGCGACGCGCGCCCCTTGCTGGCGTTGTTCGCCGAACGCACGGACTATCCGCGCTGGACCCTGTCGCTGCTGGATTCCGGACAGGTGGATGCACAGGCCTCACTGCGCTGGCGCCCGGGCCATCTGGTGATCGATGGCCTGCAGGCCGAGAATGATCGACTGTCGGTGCGCGCGCGACTGGATCTTCTGGAACAGCGCAAGCGCGGCGACCTCTATCTGCGCTGGGGGCTGTTGGGAGCGGGCATCGAGCTGGATGGCGACCAGCGCCAGTGGCACCTGGCCAAGGCGCGCGAGTGGTTTGACGAGCGCCCTTCCCTGCTGCCTGCAAGCACTGGCGGGTCTTCAGACTGAAAGCTGCGGCGCCTGCATCCAAATGCCGCTTTCATGCGTATGCAGGGGCATACGGAGCATGGAGCAGTATCGGAATGAAGCGCGGTACACAGATTTCCGGGTTTCTGGGCTGGGTGGCGATCACCTTCGCTGCGGCCGCGTTGGGCGCGTGGGGATCTTCAACGGCGGCCACCTTCTATGCCTCGCTTGTGCTGCCCACGTGGGCGCCGCCGGCCGGTGTCTTTGGCCCGGTGTGGACGCTGCTCTATGCTTTGATGGCCGTGGCGGCCTGGCGGGTCTGGCGCGAGCGCGGCTGGCGCGGTGCGCAACCGGCGCTTCTGCTCTATCTGCTGCAACTGGCCGTCAACGCACTGTGGAGCTGGCTGTTCTTCGGCTGGAAGCTTGGCGCCGTCGCGTTCGCTGACATTCTTCTACTGATTGTGCTGGTGTGCGCCACGGTCGTCACGTTTGCGCGCGTCAATCGCGTTGCGGCGATATTGCTGCTGCCCTATCTGGCCTGGATCTCGTTTGCCTGTGCGCTGAACTACGCGGTCTGGCAGGCCAACCCCGCGCTGCTGTGACGGCAACGCACACCAATCAGGCCCGGGCAATCGCCTGCGGACGCCACGACCTCAGCAGGGACGGCTTGAAGGCCTGCTGGCCGCAGCCCGTGGGGCAGCGCACCACTCTGGCAGAAGAATGGCTCACCAGCCCCTGGCCTTCCTCTGCCTTGAACACCGTCTCACAGGAAAGGCAACGAGCCACCAGCGAATACAGATGCAGCAGACGGCCGCTGGCAGGATCCTGCAGGGCATCAACATCCAGCAATTCAAACTGGCAGCTGTCGGGCAGCATGCGATACGGGAGGGGTGGCAGCGTCTGCAGGTTCACGGGCGTGGCAACTGTTGAAGGTAGACCAACCCTAGGTCACCCCGTGTCGAGCCGGTGTGCAGCCCATATGCACCGGCTACGAAACCTCTACACGCCGGTGGGCGCGGTTCTGCCAGGGTGCCTGCCGATGTCCGTGCCCATCCCAGCCCGCCCTCATGCCGTTCCTCTCAGCCTGATGCTGAAGGAACACGCCCGCAGCACTCACGGCCGCCTCGATCAGCATTTGCTGGAACAGCGCATCTTCGCCGCGCGCGAGCGCTATCTGGGCTTCCTGCACGTGCAGTGGCAGTTCCATGCGAGCCTTGCGCCGCTTTACCAGAACCACCACGGGGGCGCAGCCAGATTATCGCTGATCGAGGCGGACCTGCAGGATCTGGGGGCGTGCGCACCAAAAGCTCAAGGCGCCGGATCAGGTGTTCCCGCTGCGATCCGGTTGATGTCCGCGCACTCCACCGTCGCAGGTGGATGCTCCCGTCCGGCCAGTGCGATCATCGCCTGGCCCACCGCCAGATTGCTGGTGACCAGTGAAGGGACGAGTACTCCAGCCAGTTTCATCAGCGGTGCGCCACCCCAGTACAAGGGCTTGAGCACCGCGTGGCGCGTGCCGGTTCCCGATACCGGCCGCACGCCGCCCGGGCGCAGCATCACGGTACGCACCGGCATCGTGCGGAGCGCCAGTTCGATTTCGCCCTTGATCCGCAGCGGCATCACCCGGCTCTGCGGGTCCGCGCCGGCGCCGGACACATACAGGAAGCATCCGTCGGGATTCACTGCCGCCCACGCGCGGGCCACGGCCAGTGTGGTGTCCAGCGTCACCCGCCGGTACTCGGCTTCGGCGGTGCCCACCGGAGGTGCGCCCGCGCAATAGAAGCACGCGTTGAAGCCAGCCAGATCGTCACGCTGCTCATCGATGCGCAGGAAATCCGGCACGACCCGCTCGCTGCCCGCACCGTTGAGGCTGCCCGGACGCCGTACCAGCGCGGTCAGGTGGCCGACCTGCGGTGAGCGCTGGCAGGCCAGCGCCACGCCCTGCCCCACCAGCCCGGCGGCGCCGGTCAACAGAACACGCAATGCTTCTACCCTGGCCATCACCGTCTCCTGCCCCGCTAGAGCTTCACGAAGCGCTGGATCTTCCGCGCCAACCAGCCACTGAACACCAGCGGCGCATCCAGCGCCGAAACGCAGATGCACGGCACCCCCGGCGCGGTCACCGGCTGGTGCTCCACGTCCTCATCCAGGTCCGCCACGTCGCCGGGCGCGAACAACCCCAGCGCATCGTTGTACGAGCCGCGCAGGATCTGGGTCAGCTCGCTGCGGCCGTGGCTGTGCATCGGCAGGCACTTGCCCGGGGCGATCTTCAGCATGATCAGCGAAGGCATCTGCTCTGCACGGATGCAGTGCACGCCTGGCGCCATCCAGCGCCAGCGCAGGTCGCTGAGCGACGCACCGAAATACGGGTGAAGCGAAGCAGGGAGATGGTCCGGATCGGCTTCGGGTCGCTCTCTCGAAACGGGTCGCAACGCCACTGCCGAGGCAGGCGCGTCCGCCGCCAGGTGCATCAACATCGCCTCGCGCAATTGCGCGTGGCGTAGATCGCCCGTGGAAGGTTGGGTCTGTTCCAGCAAGGCCGATCCGATCGCCTCGGCCTCGCGCAGGCGCTGGCGACAGTGCGGGCACTGCTCCAGATGGGCACCCGCCACGATGCTCAACGGCGCCGGAAGCGCGCCCGCGGCGTAGCTCATCAGCGTGGATTCGTGCAGATGATGGTGCGGATTCACAGCGCACCTCCCACTTTCGACTGCAGTTGCAGGAACGCACGCCGCAGGTGCGATTTCACCGTGCCCAGCGGCATGCCCAGCGCTTCGGCGATCTCGCTGTGGCTCTTGGCCTCGAAGTAGGACATGCGCACCAGCCGCGCCTGCACCGCGGGCAACTCGTTGATGCGCTGGCGCAACCGGGCCTGGTCGGCGAACTGTTCGGCGCTGCTGCGCTCGACCACGTCCATCGTTGCGGCGTCCTCCACCGCCACCTGCACCTGCATCCAGCTGCGCTCGCGACGCACGCGGTCGATATGCAGGTTGCGGGCGATGCGGTACAGCCAGGTGCTCAGCGCACCCTGCGCGGCATCATAGTCGGCCGCACGCAGCCACAGGCGCAGCAGGCATTCCTGCGCCAGCTCCTCGGCCACCGCCTCGGGCGCGCCCAGCCCGCGCAGATAGACGCACAGGCGCGGCATGAAATGGTCATAGATCCGCATGAAACAGTCGCGGTCGCGCAGCCGCGCGACACCGTCCATGTCACCGGCCCAGTTTTTCGGCTCGCTGCTGGGCTGCTGGGAGCTGGACACGGTGCGTGCGCTGTTGAAGTTGGCGAGGGTGCTGGCGGCGTCAGGGTACATCTGCGTTCGCGGCGGGCGGGTGAAGGTCTGTCCCCTGTACGCGCGGGAATGGCAATTGGATGCAGCCCGCATTGCGCATCCAACCCGCCCCGCCTGCCGTACGACCTGGACCCGCCCTTACGGATGAATGCCATGCGCATCGCCTGGCTGTTGTTGTGCCTGCCCCATGCCGCGCTGGCGGCCCCCATGCTGCGGAGCGAGGGCATCGCCACCTCCCCGCAGGGCCGGGTCCTCTACCGTGAAGTGCACTGGCGCCGCGATGCGACCGAGGGTGCCGAACGCTGGGTGCTGTACCAGTGCCCGGGGGGCCAGCCGTTCGCCCGCAAGCACCTGCCAGCCAGCACCCGTCCGCAGGCACGCGGCTATTCACTGGAGGACCGGCGCAGTGGCCAGACAGCCGAGATCGAGGCCGTCAGCGGCGCAGTATCGGTCGCCTGGAAGGAGGACGCAGCCAGTCCGCTCCGGCAGCGCAGGCTCGATCTGCCGCAGGACGCGGTGATCGATGCGGGATTCGATGCGGCGGTCCGCCTGCACTGGGCGGCGCTGATGCAGGGCGAGCGCCTCTCGCTGCCGTTCCTGGTGCCCGGGCGACAGCGCTACTTCCCGGTGCAGGTGCGGCATACCGGCACCCTGCGCTGGCAAGGCATCGACGCCCAGTCGATCGAGGTCAGCCTCGACACCTGGTATGGCGGCATCGCGCCCCGCCTGTCGCTGGTCTATGCCAGCGCCGACCGGCGCCTGCTGGAATTCAACGGCACCAGCAACCTGCGCGATGCGCGCGGCACCTATCCGCAGGTGACGGTGCGCTTTGGCTCGCCACCCGCGCAACGCCCCGCGCCTGAGTGGCAGCAGGCATGGGCGCAGCCACTGGTCGACCGCTGCCCCGTCACGAACACGTGAAGCCGACATTCACTGCAACACGTCGCATCCATTACGCATTCTGCTGCGTACAGGAAGACACGACACCCGCCGAGATCCGCCATGGCCTCTGTATCGCCCCTCCCCCGTCGACGCTGGCGCCTGCTGCACACCCTGCAGCGTTGGGTTGATACCGGCAACGATGCGGATACCAGCACGGAACAGCCGGGCCGCATCGACTGGCTGCGGGCGGTGCCGTTCGCGCTGATGCACGTGGCGTGCATCGCGGTGATCTGGGTTGGCGTCTCATGGACAGCCGTCATCGTGGCCGCGGCGCTCTACGCGGTGCGCATGTTCGCCATCACCGCGTTCTATCACCGCTACTTTTCGCACCGCACCTTCCAGGCACCGCGCGCCGTGCAGTTCGTGTTCGCGGTGATCGGCGCGTCCAGCGTCCAGCGCGGTCCACTGTGGTGGGCGGCCCATCATCGCCACCATCACCGCCACGCCGACCAGCCACTGGACCCGCACTCGCCGCGCGAAGGCGGCTTCTGGCGCAGCCATATGGGCTGGTTCCTGACCCGCGAAGCCTTCGCCACCGACCTGTCGCGGGTGCCGGACCTGGCTCGCTTCCCGGAACTGCGCTGGCTTGACCGTTTCGATACCGCCGTTCCCGTGTTGCTGGCCATCGGCCTTTATGCATTGGGTGCAGCACTGGAGCACTGGGCGCCGGGCCTGCACACCTCCGGCCCGCAGTTGCTGGTGTGGGGATTCTTCATTTCCACCATCGTGCTGTTCCACGCCACGGTCACCATCAACTCGCTGGCCCACCGCTTCGGTCGTCGCCGCTTCGAGACCCGCGACGACAGCCGCAACAACCTCTGGCTGGCCCTGCTGACGTTCGGCGAAGGCTGGCACAACAACCACCATTTCTTCCCCGGCACCGTGCGCCAGGGCTTCCGTTGGTGGGAGATCGACCTGACCTGGTATGGGCTGCGTGCAATGGCGGCGTTCGGCCTGGTCAAAGGCCTCAAGCCCATCCCCGAATGGGTGCTGGCCAAGGCGAGGTACTGACATGCGCATCGCCATCATCGGTTCAGGCATCTCAGGGCTGGCCAGCGCCTGGTGGCTGCAGGAACGGCACGACGTGACACTGTTCGAGGCGAGCGATTACCTGGGCGGCCACACCCATACCCACGACGTGCAGATAGACGGCACGCGCATGGCCGTGGACACCGGCTTCATCGTCTTCAACCCCCGGCACTACCCGCTGCTGACGGCGCTGTTCGATGAGCTGGGCGTGGCGTCGCAGCCAACCACCATGAGCTTTTCAATGCACAGCGAGCGCAGCGGCGTGGAGTACAACGCCACCTCGCTGGATGGCCTGTTCTGCCAGCGTCGCAACCTGGCATCGCCGCGCTTCTGGGGCATGCTGGCCGATCTGCGCCGGTTCTACCGGGATGCGCCGCTGTTGCTGGCCGAGGAGGAAGGCCCGACGCTGGGCGAGTACCTGCGCACCCAGCGCTATGGCGAGGCCTTCATTGAAGAGCACCTGCTGCCGATGGCCTCGGCGCTGTGGTCGTCGCCCACCGCGACCGTGCAGGACTTCCCCGCGCGCTATCTGGCCCAGTTCATGGCCAATCACCAGATGCTGCAGATGACCGGGCGATCGTCCTGGCGGGTCGTTACCGGCGGCTCGGCCCGCTACGTGGATGCATTGCGACGCCGCTGGCGGGTGCATGAGCGCCTGCAGTGCCCGGTCCAGCGGGTGGAACGCATGCCCGGGGGTGCACGCGTGCACAGCGCCGCAGGCGTCGAGGCGTTCGACGAAGTCATCCTGGCCTGCCATAGCGACCAGGCGCTGGCCCTGCTGGGTGATGCCGCCCCCGTCGAGCGCGAGGTACTGGGTGCCATCCGCTACCAATCCAACGAGGCGGTACTGCACACGGATGCATCCTTGCTGCCGCGCAACCGCAAGGCATGGGCAGCATGGAACGCGCATGTCCCGCAGGATCCAGCGGCGCCCTGCACGGTCAGCTACTGCATGAACCTGCTGCAGGGCCTGCCCGGCAGCACGCCGCTGGTAGTCACCCTCAACCGCAGCGAGGCCATCGATCCGGCCAGGGTGCTGCGCACGCTGCACTATGCCCATCCAGTGCACGATCATGCTGCGGTTCGCGCGCAGCAGCGCTGGGCAGAGCTGCAGGGCCATCGCCACACCTGGTTCGCAGGGGCCTACTGGGGCTGGGGCTTCCATGAGGATGGCATCCGCAGCGCCCGCCGCGTGGTGGATGCGCTGGAGACCTGCGCACCGCATCGCGAGGTATCGCTACCGGGCGAGGTGGCGGCATGAGCGCCAGCGCACTGTATTTCGGGCAGGTGATGCACCGCCGCCATCATCCGCACCCGCATGCGTTCCGTTACCCCGTTGCGCAGCTGCTGCTCGACCTGGATGAGCTGGAGACCGTGTTTGCCGGGCGCTGGCTGTGGTCGCTCAATCGCCGCAACCTCGCCGAGTTCCGGCGCAGTGACTATTTCGGCGATCCCGCACAGCCTCTGGCCGATGCCGTGCGCGACCATGCCGCGAAGACGCTCGGTCATCGACCTTCAGGGCCGGTGCGCCTGCTCACCCACCTTCGCTTCGCAGGGCGTGTGTTCAACCCGGTCAGCTTCTATTACTGCTATCAGGCCGACGGCAGCACGCTGGACTGCATCGTTGCCGAAATCACCAACACGCCCTGGAAGGAACGGCACGCTTATGTATTGCCGGTCGCTACGGCCACGCACGACGGCACCTCACTGCGTTGGCAGTTCGACAAATGCTTCCACGTCTCGCCGTTCATGCCGATGGACTGCCGCTACGACTGGCGCTTCAGCAGCCCCGATGAGGACCTGCGCGTGCACATGCAGGTCTGGCGCGACGGCATCCGGCAGTTCGATGCCACCCAGACGATGCACCGCCGCCGCCTGGATGGCCGCGGGCTGGCGCGGGTCCTCGCCTGCTACCCACTGATGACCACCCAGGTGGTGGCCGCCATCCACTGGCACGCGCTGCGGCTGTGGCTGAAGCGCAACCCTGTACACGACCACCCCACCCTTGCCGGGAAACCGCGATGAACTCGATGACACCTTCGGTGACTCTGCCGCGCCCCGGCGCGCTGGACGCCTTCCTGCGCCGCCGCCTGCTGGCGCAGCTCGCCCCCTTGCGCGATGGCCACCTGTGCGTGCGCGATGCCCTTGGCGAGGTCCGGCTGGGCAACGCCCACGCCGGGCTGCAGGTGACGGTGACCATCGAAGACCCGGCGTTCTACCGCAAGGTGGCTGCGCAGGGCAGCGTTGGTGCCGGCGAGAGTTACATCCAGGGCGAATGGCACTGCGATGATCTGGTGGCTCTGATACGCCTGCTGGTGCGCAACCGCGACCTGCTGGACGGCATGGAGCGCGGCCCGGCCCAGGTGGGTGGGTGGCTGCTGCGCGGCTGGAACCGGCTGCATCGCAACAGCCGTGAGGGCAGCCGGCGCAACATCGCCGCCCACTACGACCTGGGCAACGATTTCTTCGCCCTGTTCCTGTCACCGGACCTGGTGTATTCGTCGGCGCTGTTCGCCAGCGAATCCGAATCACTGGAGTCCGCCTCGCGCCGCAAGCTGGACCGAATCTGCCAGCAGCTGCAACTCAAGCCCGGCGATCGCGTGGTGGAAATCGGTACCGGCTGGGGTGGCTTCGCGGTGCACGCCGCGCAGCACTATGGCTGCCACGTCACCACCACCACCATCTCCGCCGAACAGCATGCGCTGGCCGCCGAGCGCGTGCGGGCCGCCGGCCTGCAGGACCGGGTCACCCTGCTGATGCAGGATTACCGCGACCTGCAGGGGCAGTTCGACAAGCTGGTGTCGATCGAGATGATCGAAGCGATCGGCGCCGAATACCTGGACACCTACATGGCCACGCTGCAGCGGCTGCTGAAGCCCGATGGTATTGCCCTGCTGCAGGCCATCACCATCGAGGACCATCGCTACGAGCAGGCACGGCGCAGCGTCGACTACATCAAGCGCTACGTGTTCCCCGGCAGCTTCATCCCTTCCATCAACGCCATCATGGCGGCCAAGACCCGCGCCAGCGACCTGCAGCTGATCGCTCAGCAGGATTTCGGCCACTCCTACGCGCTGACCCTGCGCGCCTGGCGCCAACGCTTCCTCGCGCAGTTGCCTGCGGTGCAGGCGCAGGGGTTCGATGCCCGCTTCTGCCGCCTGTGGGATTTCTACCTGGCCTACTGCGAAGGCGGCTTCCTGGAGCGTTCGATCGGTGTCTCGCATCTGCTGCTGGCACGCCCAGGCCATCGGCCTGCATTCTCGCCTGGTGAGGGCAACTGAAATGCGCCGGTTCTGGGCCAACCTGATTGGCAACCAGCTGGTCTGGCTGTGCGCGGTGGCGGGCGCCGGGCGCGGCTGGCAGTGGCCCGCGTTGCTGGCTGCGTCACTCTACATCGGCAGCCAACTGCTGACATCGGCGCAACCACGCCTGGACCTGCGGCTGCTGGCGCTTGCGTTGGCCTGCGCCTGGCTGGTCGACGCCAGCGCTGCCGCCAGCGGCACCGTGCGCTACGCCGCGGCTCCGCTGGGATGGGCGCCGCCGCCCTGGATCATGGCCTTGTGGGCTGCATTCGCCATGACCCTGACCACCTCGATGCGCTTCCTGCAGCGCCACTCCGCCCTGCCGCCGCTGTTCGGCCTGCTGCTGGCGCCGCTGGCGTACCTGTCGGCCGCGCGTGGGTTCGGCGCCGTGCAGTTCAACAGCCCGATGTGGCATGGCGTCCTGGTGTTGGGCACGGGCTGGGCCATTGCACTTTTCCTGTTGTGCCGCGCCGCCCGTAGCAGCCCGCGCACCACACCGCGGCCACCTCTCGTCGGAGCGTCATCATGATCAACCTGCTCTGGGTGTTGCTGTATGCGGCGCTGGTGATGAGCTGGGGCTGGGCCTGGCAGCGGCGTCACTACAACATCGGCGTTGTGGATGTGCTCTGGGCCAAAGGCGTGGCTGCCGCCGCGCTGCTGCTGGCGTTGCTGGGCGATGGTGCGGTGACGCCACGGGTGGCGCTGGCTGTGCTCGGCGGCCTGTGGGGCGGTCGCCTGGCCTTTCATCTATGGCATCGCGTCCGGCACGAAGAAGAGGACGGGCGCTATCGCTACCTCCGTGCGCACTGGCAGGGACACCAGGGAAAGATCTTCGGGTTCTTCATGGCGCAGGCACTGCTGGTGGCGCTGTTTGCCCTGCCCTTCGTCGCGGTCGCCGCCAATCAAACCCCCGGCATGGCGCCCTGGGTGCTGGCGGCCGCGCTCGTCTGGCTGCTGAGTGTGGGCGGAGAGGCACTGGCCGACCGCCAGCTGGCCCGGTTCCGCAGCAGCCCGGCGAACAAGGGCCGCACCTGCCGTGATGGGCTCTGGCGGTACTCCCGCCACCCCAACTACTTCTTCGAGTGGCTGCACTGGTTCTCCTACGTGCTGCTGGCCGTCGGCTCACCGCTGTGGTGGCTGGCCTGGCTCGGCCCCGTGCTGATGTATGTATTCCTGCGCTATCTCAGCGGCATCCCATTCACCGAAAAGCAGGCCCTGCGCAGCCGCGGCGACGACTACCGCGCCTACCAGCGCAGCACATCGATGTTCTTCCCCTGGTTCCCCCGCCCTTCCAAGGAGCATTCCGCATGAACGCGATACCGTCACTGAATCCGGCCGAGGAAACGGAAACCGGGCTGACCGCCTGGGCCGAACGCGGCCTGCTGCCGGATGCCGCGTTGCGTGCTGGCATACGGCGGCTGTGCGCGCAGCGCCTGCAGGAAGAATTGGAAGGCGGTATCGAAGCGCAGTCCGCGCGTTTCAGCCGCCGCATCGCCGAACTGGCCGACAGCCCGCTCGCCCTGCATACCGATGCGGCCAATCGCCAGCATTACGAAGTGCCCGCGGCGTTCTTCCAGGCCTGCCTGGGCAAGCGACTGAAGTACAGCAGCTGCTACTACAGCACCGGGCGCGAAACGCTGGACCAGGCTGAAGAAGCAATGCTGGAGCTGTACGGCCAGCGCGCAGGCCTGGCCGATGGACAGCACATCCTCGAACTGGGCTGCGGCTGGGGCTCGCTGACGCTGTGGATGGCCGAGCGCTATCCGCACGCAGCAATCACTGCCGTGTCCAACTCGCACAGCCAGCGCCAGCACATCATGGCGCAGTGCCAGGCCCGCGGGCTGCACAACGTGCAGGTACTCACCCGTGACGTGAACCAGCTGGAACTGCCCTCGGCGCAGTTTGATCGCTGCGTTTCGGTCGAGATGTTCGAGCATGTGCGCAACTACGAGCGCCTGCTGGCGCGCATCGCGCAGTGGCTGAAGCCGGACGGTGCGCTGTTCGTGCACATCTTCGCCCATCGCACGCTGATGTATCCATTTGAGACCCGGGGCGGCGACAACTGGATGGGCCGCCACTTCTTCACCGGCGGCCTGATGCCCGCCGCCGATACCCTGCTGCATTTCCAGCGCGACCTGCGGCTCGATCAGCGCTGGTTGCTGGACGGCACTCACTACCAGCGCACTGCGGAACACTGGCTGGCCAATCAGGACGCTGCACGCGACCAGGTGATGCCGGTGCTGGCGGCGACCTATGGGCCGGCGGCCGCGCGGATCTGGTGGCAGCGCTGGCGGATGTTCTGGATGGCGTGTGCCGAACTGTTCGGTTACGACGACGGCCAGCAATGGCTGGTGGCCCATTACCTGTTCCGTCCCCGCTGAGGTGTGACATGCGCATGTTCCCGCTGCTTCCGCTGATCGCGGTCGGCCTGTTCGGCTCAGGCTGCTCCTCCAGCGATACCCGGCCACTTCCGCAGGCGCCCTCGGTGGATGTGCCACGCTTCATGGGCGACTGGTACGTGATCGCCCATATCCCGTCCTGGCCAGAACGCGACGCCTACGATGCAGTGGAAAGCTATGCCTTGAAGCCCGATGGGCGCATCCAGACCACCTTCACCTATCGCAAGGGCAGCTTCGATGCCCCGCAGAGGTCGATGCACCCCATCGGCCATGTCGAAGAGGAAGGCCATGGCGCGGTATGGGGCATGCAGTTCATCTGGCCGATCCAGGCCGAGTACATCATCGCCTGGCTGGATGACGACTACCGCCAGACCATCGTGGCGCGCAGCAAGCGCGACTATGTCTGGTACATGGCACGTACGCCGCAGGTGTCCGACGGCGACTACCAGAAAGCCGTGCAGCGCATCGCCGAAATGGGCTACGACATCCGCCGGCTGAGGCGCGTGCCGCAATCCATCCGGTAGTGCGTGGCAACAACGACCCGATTGCGTCCTGCGTCATGCATCACCCGGCAGAGGATGCCAGAATTGCCGGACAGACCTGAGCCGGGGATCAGCACGATGGGCAGCCACGCAGAAGCGACATGGAACGGGCTTGAAGTGCGGCAGATCCGTGCGAGCGACCTGGATGTGATCTGTGCCCACCGCGAAGCCATGTTCCGCGAGAGTGGGCGGACCGAGGAGGTCCTGCGGGCGATGGCGGCTCCTTTCCGTACCTGGCTGGCGCCGCGCCTGGCCTCGGGCGAGTACTTCGGCCATGTTCTTGCAGACCACGGCAGAACCATCGCCGGCATTGGCCTGATGCTGATCGACTGGCCACCCCACCCTGCCCATCCGGAACAGGGCTGCCGCGGCTACGTCCTCAACGTGTATGTGGAACCGGAGTACCGCCGCCGGGGCATCGCCCGGAAGCTGATGGCCCTGGCAGACCACGCCTTCGCCGAGCGTGGCGCCACCTACGCGGTCCTGCATGCCACCGCGCAAGGGAAGCCGCTGTACGCTGACCTTGGCTGGGCCGGAACCAGCGAGATGGCACGCAGCCTGCGCGACGAGGGGCGAACGCCCTGAAGTCGACCCCGATCGGTGTGCATCGCTGCCGTGCCGCCCCGGAAGCTTCCCGATGACATCCACGGCAAGCGCCGTCACGCCTGCGGAAATGGCTTGTTTCCCGCCTGGCTATCCATCGCGCCAATGGATAGCCCCGAATCGATGGATACAGCGCATCGATTCTTAGGAATAATCGCAAAAATCAAGCAATTTCGATGTTCGCCGCGACAGCAGCGCCAGAATGATCATCACGCCCCATGGGCGCCGATCACCTCCCTGCGCATGAATGGACTTCCTGCCCCGCGCCCGCTGCGACTGGCACTACTGGACGACCATGAGGTCGTCCGTCGCGGCACTGCCCTGCATCTCTCCCGCGACGTCCGCTTCCATATCGTCGCCAGTCATGCCCGCAGCGACGAACTCATCGACAGCCTCCAGCAGACGCGGGTGGATGTCGCGATCATCGATCTGACCCTGGCCCGCGACGACCGCAGCGCGGCGGAGCTCACTCCGCTGCTGCGCGAGCACTTTCCACGCGTCCCCCTGCTCGCTTTCGCAACCCTGTCCCCCTTGACCCACATCAACCAGCTCATCGCCAGCGGCATCAGTGGCGTGGTGAGCAAGACCGAACCACTGCCGATGCTTTCGGACGCGATCGTGCGGGTATCGCAGGGGCTTCCACGATTGCCGCCCGACTGCACCCTGCCGGGAGACTGCGAGGAGCTCAGCCGCAACGAGCGCGAAGTACTGGAGCTGCTGCTGGCCGGCCTGACCGTTTCGGAGATCGCGCTCCGGCGTCATCGCAGCATCAAGACCGTCAGCACGCAGAAGGTTGCGGCCCTGCGCAAGCTCAGGCTGCGCAACGATGCCGAGATCTACGCCATGCGGCAGCAGCTGGAACTGCCGTGAAGATGTGCGGCCGACTGCGCACATCCACCCTCCTTCTGCTGGCGCTCATCCTGCTGCCGGCCGCGTCCGCCGAGGATGCATCGTCGCTTGGATGGGGGCCGGGACGCGAAGTCCGGGTGGCGACCGCGCCATCGCTGCACCCGCTACCCGCCGCACTCGCTGACGGCGCGACGTTGCCAAGCCTGGCCCACGGCTACGCCAATCTGGTTGCACGGCGTTCGCAACTGCAGTTCCAGGAGCACCCGCATCCCAGCACCGGTGCATCAGTGGCTGCCGTCTGCAGGCGGGAAGCGGACCTGGTACTGGTGATTGGCACCCACCTGCCACCCCCCTGCCCCGGGCTGGTGGCATCCAGAACGTTCCGCGGTGGCAAGACGATGCTCGCCGCGCGCAGCGGCGAACGCCTGCCGCGCGACATCACGGAGCTGGACCATCGCGTCCTGGCCGTGGTCGAAGGGGGGCCGTATGCGGGATGGCTGGCGGCGCGCCATCCACACGTCCGCCTGCTGCACCTGGCCGATCGGCACGCCACGCTGGCAGCCGTCGAGAATGGTACCGCCGATCTGGCAATCGGCCTGGAAACCACGCTGCGCCCGCTGATCCGCCGGCATTTCGCCGGGCACCTGCACCTGCAGTCTTTCGACAGCGATTTCTCCACGGACCTGCGCCTGCTTGCGCACCGCGAAGATCGCCAGCTGCTGGAGCGCATCGAGCGGGCATTGCACGACATCACGCTGGAGGAACATGCCAGCCTGCTGCAGCTGTGGGCCCAGCAGGCGGCGCCCGCCTCGGTGGAGCACGCCCTGGACTGGATGCGCCAGCTGCCCCCGCTGTGGCTGCCGGCCCTGGTTGCCGCATTGGCAGTCACTCCGTTCCTGTGGCTTGCCTGGCACAGGCGCCTGCGTGGTGAAGGCCGCGCTCGCGCCCGCGCGATTGGCATGTTCAGCCACGAGGTGCGCAATTCGGCTCAGGCGGTACTGGCCTCGATCGACCTGCTCAACCAGCCGTCGGCCCCCAAGGGGCAGCGCGAAGTGCTGGCGGCCGCACATGCCGCAGGTTCCTCGCTGCGCAGCCTGCTCAACCGCTCGCTGGAGTTCTCGCGCCTGGCCAGCGGCACCTTCAAGCCGCGTGCACGACCCTGCGACATCGCACGACTCTGCCGCCAATCGCTGGATGCGATTCGTCCCCAGGCTCGGCAGCGCGGGCTGACGCTTCGCTTCGACTGTCTCCCCGAGCCCTGCCCCATTGTCGCCGTCGACCCGGAGGGGCTGCGTCAGATCATCGACAACCTGCTGGGAAACGCACTCAAGTTCACCGATGTCGGCGGTATCGAGCTGCGCCTTCAACTGACGCCGGGCAACTGCCCGCGTGAACTCATGCTGGATGTGATCGACAGCGGTATCGGCATCACTGCCGAGCAACTCGCCGTGCTGTTCCAGCCATTCCAGCAGGGCGAAGACGGCAGGAATCGCGGGGGCAGCGGACTGGGACTGATGATCGCGCATGAACTTGGCCGCGCAATGGGCGGCAACCTGTCAGTGCACAGCGTCCCCGGGCGCGGCAGTCGCTTCACCCTGCGCCTGCCGGTACGTGCCGCCAAGGCCGAGTCCGTGTCAGCCGCCGCCGACGTGGGAACGCCACTGGGCGGGATTGAGCTGCTGCTGGTGGAAGACCATGCACTCAATCGCCGGGTCATCAGCGAGCAGCTGCGCCGCCTGGGTGCTGATGTGCATGCCTTTGGCGACGCCGCCAGCGCGCTTGCCGAGCAGGCGGTGAGGCCGCGCAGCGTGATCCTGCTCGACATCGGGCTCGGGGATATGGATGGCTATGCACTGGCCATGCGGTTGCGAAGGCAGGCCCGCGACCCCCTGCGACTGATCGCGCTGTCGGCACGCCGTGACCGTCGGCATGTGGCGCGCTGCCGGAAAGCCGGGTTCGACGCCACCCTGACCAAGCCATTGCAGCTTGAGTCGCTGCTGCGGACGCTGCAGCTGCCGGTGACCGGACAGGCCATCACAACCGGCACGGCCGCCAACTGTGACCCTGCCTACATCACGGACATCGGCCACGAGCTGATGCGGATCGAACAGGCGATGGATGACGCCAGTGCCACTGACCTGTGCCATCACGCGCACCGTCTGCAAGGGGCCCTGCAGATGTACGGGGCCGCCGCAGAAGCGGACACGGCGGCCGACCTGTGGGCACTGGGTCGCGACGCCACGCCCGACTGGGCCGATGCGCGACGCCTGTTGCGAGTCCTTCAGCAATGGCATGGCTCCCGAACTGCGGAAGCCATGCCCAGGGCCTGATCAGGCCGCCAGACGCTCAACCTGGCGACGGGTCAGGTCGTTGAAGCGACCCAGCGACATCAGGTGCTGGTGGATCAGCGCCAGCCAGCCGCTGCGGTGCCACTCGACCACGGTCGCTTCCGGCAGCGCGACGAACTTCTCGACGTCGACGACCTGGAAGCCATTGAGGTTGAACTCACGGCCATCCGGGGTGCGCACGGTGGCATTGCGCTCGACCAGCAGGCCGTTGTCGATCAGGGCCTTGGAGAAGGCCTGGGTCTGTTCGTGCTCACGAGTGAACTGGCCACAGAACTCCAGCGCCTGCTGCACCATGTCGGTGGCCTTGCCGTCGACGAACAGCGGCTGGCCTTCGTCACCGCCCTTGACCACGCGCGAGCTCTCTTCGTCGATGCCCAGCAGGAAGTCATTGTCCGAGCCGGTGTCGATGAAGATGAAGGGGTGGCGACGCAGGTAGGCCGGGATATAGGCCTCGTCTTCCCACAGGCCGTCCTTGATGAACAGGTTCTGGTCGGACACACCAACGGCGGCCATCGGCACTGCGGTCGGGCCAGCGAACAGGATCGGGAAGTGGTGCAGCGCCAGCGAGAACTCGCCGAGCACCAGCGGAATGGCGTTGTTGCCCGCGGCAAACTCGAGCCTGCCCGGCAGGATGCGCAGGTCGGCGTGCACATCGGCCTGCAGCGGCACCGGACGGGTGTAGAACAGGGGGGCGTTGCTCGGCGCCGCTTCGGTGGTGGTGTCGCTGGTGGTGGTCATCTTGGGAACCGTTCGATCATGCGCGCCTGCCATCCCGGGCGCGCCAGCGGGAACAACCTGAATCCCGCATTATCAACAAGCTCGATGACAACGGCCACCCCATCGACGGCCTATTTCAGCTGCAGGGGGTATCGCTGCCAGAGCACATGGACCAGAAAACCGGCCAGCTCGGTGTCGCGGGCACTGACCGCCGCGCGGATCTTGTCCAGCAGCACCATGTCCGAGCAGGAGCGCACATCGGCGTGGTTGGCCTGCCCTGCCCGGCGCGCGCGATAGCGTGCGGCCCGCTGCGCATCACTCATGGCGTACCCGAACTTGGGCGGACGACCGCGCTTTCGCGGCAGGGTCAGCTCCAGGGTTCCGGGGTCTTTGTCATCACGCATGAGAGGGGTGCGGGCGGCGGCGAGCAACGGGGGGTGCGCAATTTATCGTGAGGCATCACTTTAATCCAGCTTTTTCTGCAGTTTTGTTGCGGTGCAGTGCAAAAAAGAAAGCGTCGCGACGAATTCATCCACGCATGGCGTGGACACGAAACGCCATCAACACCCACAAAAAAGGGAGCCCGCGCACGGGCTCCCCTCACCTTCCTCATGCAACCCGCACCGGCTCGTAGCCATGCAGGTGCGCTTCGCTGCTGGCGCGTCCCTGGCTGAGCGAACGCAGCGAGGTGGTGTAACCCACCAGCTGCGCCAACGGCGCGAAGCCATTGACCTCAGCCCGACCGTCCTGGTCGTCGATGCGGGTGATGCGGCCGTGGCGACGGTTGAGGTCGCCAACAACGTCACCCACCGACGCCGACGGCGAATGCACCGTCACCGCCATCACCGGCTCCAGCAGCTGCGTGCCACCCTCTGCCAGCGCCGCCTTGATCGCCTCGGCACCCGCGCGATGGAACGCCATTTCGGAGGAGTCCTTCGCATGGGTCTGGCCATCGACAAGGCTGACCTCGATACCGACCACCGGATGACCCTGCGGACCCTCCGACAGCGCGGCACGCACGCCCTTCTCCACCGCTGCAATGAAGCTGCGCGGCACCACGCCACCGACGATGCGGTCGTTGAACACCACCTGGTCGTCGTCGCGCGGCGCCACATCCAGCACCACGTGCGCGAACTGGCCCTGGCCGCCGGTCTGCTTGACCAGCCGCCCGACGACGCCGGACATCGCGCGCATCGGCGTCTCCTGGTAGGCCACGCGTGGCGCACCCACGCCCACATCAACCTTCCATTCGCTGCGCAGGCGCTCGACCATCACCTCCAGGTGCAGCTCGCCCATACCCCAGACCAGGGTCTCCGCCGTGTCGCGATCGGTTTCAACGCGGAACGAGGGATCTTCCTGGGCCAGGCTGGCCAGGCCCTGCGCCATCCGGATCAGGTCGGCCGCACGCGCCGGCTCCAGCCGCCACGCCAGCACCGGCGCCTGAGCCTGGATGTTCTCCAGGCGCAGCGGCTGTGCACGGCCGCTCAGCGTTTCACCGCTGACTGCATCCTTCCAGCCCAGCACTGCCACGATGTCGCCGGCCACGGCCTGTTCGATGTCATGGGTCTGGTCGGCCTGCACCCGCACCAGCCGGCTGACACGCCTGCCCTGCGGATGCTGCGAGCTGGCCACCGCGTCGCCCACCTTCAAGGTGCCCGAGTACAGCCGCACGAAGCTGAGGGCGCCGTGCTGCTGATGGGTGATCTTGAACAGCAGGCCTGCCAGCGGACCATCCGGGTCCGGCGGCAGCACCACCTCGCCGCGCTCGCTTTCAGCGGTCACGGCAGGCCGGTCCAACGGCGATGGCAGGTAATCGACCACGGCGTCCAGCAGCGTCTCGATGCCTTTGTCCTTGAACGCCGCACCGGCCAGCACAGGCACGCCCGCACCTGCCAGCGTCGCCCGGCGAATCGCTGCGCGCAGCTGTTCGGCATCGATCACGCGCCCTTCCAGCCAGGCATCGGCCAGCTGCTCATCGTGATCGGCTACCGCCTCGACCAATACATCGCGTTGCGCTTGCCATGCTGCGCGCAGCGTGTCGTCCCACGGGGTGATCGTCGCCACAGCACCGTCCTGCCACTGCAGCACGCGCTCATCGACCAGATCGACCCAACCGTTGAAGCCACCTTCGCTGCCCAGCGGTACGCCCAGCGCCCACGGACGTGCCTGCAGCTTGTCCTGCAACTGCTCCAGCACGCGTTCGAACGAGGCACCGACGCGATCCATCTTGTTGACGAAGGCGATCAGCGGCACGCGATGGCGGCGCGCCTGGCGCCACACCGTCTCCGACTGCGGCTGCACGCCATCCACGGCCGAGAACACGGCCACGGCGCCGTCGAGCACGCGCAGCGAACGCTCGACTTCAATGGCGAAGTCGATGTGGCCGGGCGTATCGATCAGGGTCAGCCGATGGGGCGGCAGGTCGCGCGGCGCCCACTGCGCCTGTACGGCGGCCGCGCCGATGGTGATGCCACGTTCGCGCTCGATCGCCGAGAAGTCGGTGGTCGCGTTGCCGTCGTGTACTTCGCCGACACGATGGATCTCGCCGCTTTTCCACAGCAGGCGTTCGGTCAGCGTGGTCTTGCCGGCGTCGATGTGGGCAATGATGCCAAGGTTGCGACGGCGGGAAAGGGTCTGGGTGTTCATAAAGAGGTTCCTGCAAAGCCAACTTCAGGGGCCGCGCACCCCGGTTGGCGACAGGGCGCGCGGCTAACGTTCGGTCTCGGCGATCTGGTGCATGGCACGTTCTCCTTTGCAGTACTGGGTAGCGTCGACTGTTAATCGACCGGGTAGAGTCGACAGGGTAGAGTCGACTGTTAGTCGACTTCCGGGAAAACAAAAACGAAAAGAGCGCCCCGGAGGGCGCTCTGTCGAAGGTCCAGCGATAGCCGCTTCAACGGCCTCGTGGGGCTCCAGGCAGACACGCCCGTTCCGCGCTTGCGCGGGTCAGGGTGAAAAACTTCAGGAGCGGCATCCGGTTCATGGAGCGCATTCTAGACCTGCCAATCTGGCGCGCAAGTGAATATTGCGCACATAAATGGAACGATGAGGCCGGCAACGATCAGGGTCAGATCCCTTTGCCCTTGGCAAAGGGATCTGACCCTTCTGCCATGCCTTACTTGCAGCCGTGCAGCTTGCGCGCCTCGGCCACCGTCGCAGCCTGGTCATCGCCCATCGAGATCCAGCCCTTCAGCGACATCGCCGGGTCCACATGCGGCTGGCGCGGGCCACCCTGGATCAGCACTTCAGTCCAGCTGCCCACCGGCGCCAGCTCGGACAGGCGTGCCGCCTGGTCGTCCTCGGTGCTGAACATGTCATCCGGACCCGCTGGCGGCGTGGTATTCACGGTTTCCGTCTTGCGGGTCCGGACCCGGAGTGCGCCGCCCGGCAGCCGCTGGGTGATCACATCGTAGCGCTCGACACCATACGCCCAGCTGTTTTCACCAACGCTGCGGGTTTCGCTGCCGTCATTTGCCACGGCCACCTCCTCGCCCGCCGGCCCGACCACGCCCGCGACGGCCCCAAGGCCCGACATCAGCGCCTGATAGACGATCATCTGCCGCTGCTCGGCGGTCAACGCTCCGGCCTTGAGCTTGGCGGCAGGAATCTGCAGGTACGCCGCTTCACTGCACAGCACCAGCACCTGCTGGTCGTCCCAACTCACCGACATTTCCTCGTTGGCGAAGTACTGCGTCTTCATCGACGTCACAGCGGCACCGTCACCACTGGAATGCCGGGTCTCGATCAGCGAGGCGTTCTCGGCCGCGTTGGTCAGCGAAACCTGGGAGGTCGACGCTGCATTGGCGGCGCACACCGAAGCAACCATCGCGGCAAGCAGCACGCCGCGCGTAACGGAACGGATCATGGCATCAGTCCATTGAAGAAAACGAAGCAACCATGATACCCGGAGCAAGCTGGTGAACCTTGGCTCAGGTCACCACCACCAGCGGCACCCCGCGTCGAGGATGCTCCAGCACCACCACATCCTGCTGGTACACCCGCTGCAGATTGTCTTCGGTCAGCACCTGCATCGGCGTGCCGTCAGCCGCCACCCTGCCCTGTTCCAGCAGCACGATGCGATCGGCATAGCCGGCCGCCAGATTCAGGTCATGCAGCACCACGATCACGCAGGCACCGGCCTCGGCGCAGGCACGCACACTGCGCAGCGTGCGCTCCTGATGGCGCAGATCCAGCGCAGCCGTCGGCTCGTCGAGCAGCAGCAACGGCGTGTCCTGCGCCAGCACACGCGCGAACGTGGTTCGCGCGGATTCGCCGCCGGACAGCTGCTGCACTTCGCGCAGGCGCAGCGCCTGCAGTTCAGCGGCATCGATCGCCGCTTCCACCTGGGCGTCGTCCACCACCGGATCCGGCGGATGCGGCAACCGCCCCATCGCCACCACCTCTTCGACGCTGAAGGCGAAACGCACGCCGTGCTCCTGCGGCATCACCGCGCGCTCGCGCGCCAGTGGCCCCGCCTTGTAGCTGGCCAGCGGCTTGCCCAGCAGGCTTACCTCGCCCGCATCAGCGCGCAGGTCTCCGGCGGCCACCGCCAGCAACGTGGATTTGCCTGCACCATTCGGGCCGACCAACGCCGTCACCGTACCCGGCTCGAACGAAAGCGAAATGCCATGCAGGATCTCGCGCTGCTGGCGGCGCACCACCACGTCGTGCAGTTTCAACAGCACGCTCATGGTGCCGCCTTGCGGCGCTGCTGCAGCACCAGCCAGAGAAAGAACGGCGCGCCGAGCGCAGCCGAGAACAGGCCCAGCGGAATCTCCGCCGGTGGATCCAGCGTGCGGGCTGCGGTGTCGGCCACCACGATCAGCAGCGCGCCAAGCAGGCCGGACAACGGCAGCAACCAGCGATGACCCGGGCCGACCAGCAGGCGTGCCACGTGTGGCACCACCAGGCCAACGAAGCTGATCGAGCCGGCAAATGCCACGGCCGCACCCACCAGCAGCGCACTGAACGCCACCAGTCGGCGACGCGTGCGGGTAACGTCCAGCCCAAGGTGCTGCGCCTGGCGTTCGCCCAGCGCCAGCATGTCCAGCGGCGTAGCCAGCCGCTGCAGCGCGAACACGCCAATGGCGAACAACGGCACCACCGCCGCCACGTCGCCCCAGTTGGCGCGTGCCAGCGAGCCCATCTGCCAGAACACCAGCGACTGCAGTTCGCTTTCGCTGGCGATGTAAGTGAGGAAACCAATCAGCGCCGAGCAGAACGCGGCCATCGCGATGCCGACCAGCAGCAGCGTGGCGTTACCCGTGCCCTTGCCGGGCCGGGCCAACGCATACGTCAGGCCGATCGCCAGCGCACCGCCCGCAAATGCGGCTACCGGCACCAGCCAGCCGGCGGCACCGGCAGCGCCCAGCACGATCGCGGCCACCGCACCCAGCGCCGCACCCTGGCTGACACCGACGATGCCCGGATCCGCCAGAGGATTGCCGAACAAGCCCTGCAGGCTGGCACCTGCCATCGCCAATGACGCGCCCACCATCGCACCCAGCAGGGCACGCGGGATGCGCAGCTGCCAGACCACGGCCAGATCGCGACTGCTGACCGCCTGCGGATCCAGCAGGCCCAGCTTCACCGCCAGCGCCTGCATCACTTCCAGCGGCGGCAAGCGCAGCGGACCCACGGCAAACGACGCCAGCACTGCCCCCAGCAGTGCCAGCAACGCCACCATCAACATCGTCCGCCCGCGACGGCGGCGCCGATCCGCTGGACTCATGCCTTCGGCATCGCCGCGAACGCCTTCGCCAGCGCCAGCGCACCGGCACCGGAGCCGACACTGGTGTACTTCAGCTGCACATCCGGCATCACCCAGACCCGGTTGGCCTGCCCGGCCGGGGTCTGCTTCAGCGTCGGGTACGCCTTCCACAGGCCTTCGGCACCGCCGAACAGCTGCAGGTCATGCTCGGTCACCAGAATGACCTCCGGTGTGGCTGCAACCACGCCCTCGTTGCTCAGCTGCGAGTAGTTCTTCACTCCCGCCTCGGTACCGATGTTGACGCCGCCGGCCAGGGCAATCAGCTGCGCCGACGCGCTGTCGGCACCCGCCACGGTCGGTGAGCCACCGGCACCTGTTGCCGAGACGTGGATCACTCGTGGCGCATGGCCCAGCCCCTTGCCAATCGCTGCAGCCTCGTCGAGCTGGCGCTGCACCTGGGTGGCCAACGCCTGCCCTGCCTCGGCCAGCCCTAGCGCGGCGGCAACCTTGCGCACCTTCTCCGGTGCAGGCTGCAGGTCATCGATGACCACCGCCGGCTCGCCCACTTCGCGCAGCTTCTTTGCCAGCTCGGTATGCCGACGCAGGCTGTTGCCGAGGAACAGCGAGCCCTTCAGGCTCAGCACGCCTTCCACGCCCGTGGTGCGGTTGAACAGGAACTGGTGCGGTGCGGCCAGGCCGGCCTGGGTGGTGGTGTTGGTCGGCGCAGCGAACACCTGCCTGCCCAGCCCCAGCGCCTCGATCACCGCGATGACATCGTCGCCACCGGCGATGATGCGGCTGGTGTCGGCCACTTCGACGTCGGCGCCATCGTCGGAATGCACCCTGGCCGGCAGCACGGCCCTCTGGTCGTGCACAGCCGGCATCTCGGCACCGGCCACGCGCTGCCAGCCTGCCGGCAATGCGGTTTCCGCAGCCGGCGCTGCGGCCGCCGGCTCGGCAGGCTTCGCAGCATCCGAGGGGGCCGAGGAGCCGCCACAGGCGGCCAGCGCCAGCGAAACAGCCAACGGAAGTGCGCACAGGCGCAGACGGGACGCGATGTTCATGGACATTCTCCTTGCTGGCGGGGCGACGCTTACGCCACCCCGCCGTGTGACTTACTGCTTCGGGGTGATGCGGGTGATGCGGTCACCCTTCGGGTCTTCGGCGCCGCGCGACTTGTTCACCGCGAACACGTTGCCCTTGCCATCGGCACGGACATGGTTCGGCAGCGTGCCGCCGTCGAGGTTGGCGACCACCTTGCCGTCGCCGTTCACCACGGTGACGGTGCCGGCGCCGCGGTTGCTCACATAGGCCAGGCCGGATGCATCATCGAAGGCGACGTTCAGCGCACCGGCGCCGACCGGCACGTCGTGCAGCACCTTGCCGGCGGCCACATCGACGATCAGCAGGTTGTCGGTGCCCTGCGAGGCCACGTAGAGGCGGTTGCGCGCCGCATCGAAGGCCACGCCGGAGGCACTGATCGAATTGCCCAGGTCGATGACCTTGTCGACCTTGCCGCTGGCCACATCGATCACCGCCGCTTCCGGGGTACCGATGCTGACGGTGAACAGCTTGCCGGCCTTCTCGTCCAGCACCAGGCTCATCGGGGTGAACTTGCCGTCATCCACGCCGGATTCCAGCGTCACCTGCGGCAGTTCCTTGAAGGTCCTGGCATCGAACACCGACAGGTGGTCCTCGCCGGTGGCCGAAGCGAACACCTTGCCATGGGTGCCGTCGACCACCACGTCGCGCGCATGCGGCACGGCATCGACCGGGAACTGGTGGACCAGCGACAGGTCCTTCTGGCGATAGACCGCAATGGAGTTCTGGCGGGTATTGGTCACCCAGACATTGCCGTTGGTGTCATCCACGCCAACGCCATAGACCGCGTACACCGCACCGTTGGTGCTGCCCGGCACCTGCGCCGGGGTGATCGCCTTGGTCACCTTCAGCGACTTCGGGTCCAGCTTCAGCAGCTGCGACTGGGTCACCGGCGGGCGGCCCACGGCCGAGGTGACGAACACGGCATTGCTGGCGGCGCTGTAGGCGGACTGGTACAGGCCCGGCACCAGCTTGTTGGACTGGGTGGCGAACTGCGCCTGGCCGGACAGCGGCAGCTGCGGCGACACGCGCAGCTTCAGCACCGTGGCCGCGGCCGGCTGGCTGGCGCGCACCACCACCGGATGGGTGCCCGGCACGGCGTCGGCCGGAATGCTCAGCTGGGTCTTGAAGTTGCCATCGGCATCAACCACCACCGGCTGCGCGTTGAGCACGCTGTCACCGCGCAGCAGGCTGACCTTCTGGCCCGGCACGAAGCCACGACCGACCACGTCGGCAGTGCTGCCGGGGACCACGTTCTCGCCGCGCGAGACGACTTCGCCCTTGAAGGTGGCGTTGGCCGGCTGGTCGAACACCGGTTGCGCGGTGGCGGTCACCGCCAGCAACAGGCCGGCGGCGAGAGAGGTGAGACGGAAAGACGGACGGAACGACATGGAAGGCTCCTTGCACACGTAGGCCGCGCCACGCGGCGCGGGATTCATCGGTTGCCTGGGCCGCTGCACGCCGGCAGCCTCGCCTGGGTAGTGGGGTCGCACGGCACTGCGTGCGAAGGGATTCATTCGGTGGCGTTGTCACCGCCAGTGGCGGCGCCGCCGTCACCGACACTGCGATCGGTCACGCCGTACAGCTCGTGCAACGCCGCGTGGAACGAGGCCGGCAGCATCGGGCCATGGCCGAGCCCCTCGAACTCGCGGTACTGCACGCTCAGTCCCGGCACCTTGGCCAGCCGCTCGGACAACTGCATGGCTGCATCTGGCGTAGCTCCGCCAATGCGGCGCAGGTGCGCGACCACGCGCGGATTGTTCATGTCGCGCTTGCCGCGATCGCCGACGCGCTCGGCGCCACCGAGCATCAGCCACACGCGTGCCGGCTGGCCATGCACGTTCTGCACGAACTGCTGTTCCGGATCGCCCAGCGCCGCGCCCTGGCTCCACCACAGCGAGGGACTGGCCGCCAGATAGGACTGGAACGCGGCAGGGCGGGTATACAGCGCATTGAGCACAAACAACCCACCCAACGAGTGGCCCCACAGCGATTGCTGCTGCGCATCGATGCGTGCGCGACGCTCGACCTCTGGCTTGATGCGGCGCTCGATCACGTCGAGGAAGGCGGCGGCGCCGCCACCTGCCGCCTGCGTGCTGCCGCTCTCGTCATCCGCGCGGTCGATCCATGCGGTGTAATCGCGGGTACGGGCCTTCGAATCAATGCGCAGGTCGTTGTCGTAGCCGATCAGCACCAGCACCGGCGGCGCCTTGCGCGCGGCCAGCTCGGCCAGGATCGGCTGGTCCAGCACCATCGCCACGGCGTTGCCATCCAGCGCGTACAGCACCGGCAGCGGCGCCTTGCCGGCCTTGGCCGGGATCGCCACATTCACCCGCCAGCGGCGCTGCTGGTCGGGGCTGTCCACCACGAACTGCTCGAAACGATAGCTGGCCGCGGGCTCGTCGAGCACGGTGTGGCCGATCTTCTGCAGCGGGTTGCGCTGCTGCGCATGGGCGTACGGGGTGGCCTGGAGCAGACCCATCATCAAGGCGACCAGGCCGCGGGCCAGCGGACCACGGGGCGAAGGCAGGACGAAATGCTTCATCGGCGGCGGCAGGAGCGGCCCGCGGCCGCCGGTTCACAAGGGACCGCAGTCTACCTTAAACGCGAATGATTATCACATCGATCGAACGTCACGCTGTGTATCGCGCGCGCGCATGCCCCGGTTGCACAGGGGGCAGCATTTCCCCTATTTTGCCGGCCACCGGGGCATTGGATCGCCCCACTTCCAGCGCAGCCACGGATGGCGGGCACTTGCCGCCGGCCGGGTCGCGTTCATCCGCGCGCAACCGCCATGGGATCGGATCCCATGAATGTGAGACTCCCTTGAAGCACACCGCACTGATCGCCCTTACCCTCGGCCTGCTTGCACCGCTGGCCGCGCACGCCGCGCAGGATCTGCCGACGCTTTACCAGGCATTTGAAGAGGCCGGCAATTCCACCCTGAGCATGGAAGAGCTCAACCAGACGGTGACCTTCACCGCTGTGGCGCTGGGCGTCTCCAGCAACCTGGCGGGCGAACCGCTCGTTGAGGCCGGCGATGACCAGGGCAATGTCCTGGCCCGATTGACCACCTCTGACGCCCAGCAGGCCGCCAAGCTGGGCGCCCTGGAAGAAGGCGCCCTCTTCACCGCCAGCTGCACGCTGCAGTTCAGCTCCGGCACGGACTACCTGTCCTTCGGCGACTGCACCGTCAAGTAAAGAAGAAGCCGGCGAAACGCCGGCTTCTTTTCGTTGCCTCTGTAAAGTCGAGCCATGCTCGACTCGCGCAGCGTCAGGGCCCCGAAGGCACCGGACCATAGACATTCTCCTGCGGCGTGCCCGGCAGCAGCGAGAAGATCATGATCACGATTCCACCGCCCGGCACCAGCGCCAGCAGGAACAGCCAGCCCGACTGGTTGCAGTCATGCAGGCGGCGCACGGTCACGGCGATCAGCGGAACGATCGTCGCCAGCCACATCACACCCAGCAGTACCACCATGCCGATCAGGATGCCGGCCAGCGCATCGGGACTGTTGCGCAGCAGGATCGCCAGCACGCCGGCCAGCAGCATCACTGCCGTTGCGACCAGGAACAGGAACAGCTGGTACATCCAGTATTCGCGGCGGTTGGCGCGGCCCTCGAACTGGGCATAGCGCTTCAACGGCAGAATCATTTCCTGCACGGCATCAATCCTTGAAAAAGTGGCCGCGCAGTGTGCCAAATGAACGCGCGCAGGACAATGTAGCGACGAACCATGCTCGACCGCCATTGCCCTCCGTAGAGCCGAGCCATGCTCGGCTGCTGTTCCCGAAGGCGATCATGCTCCGGCCAAGGGCGAAGTCGAGCATGGCTCGACTCTACAGAAGCCGGGTCAGCGGCCCTTCGCGGCCCTTGCCGCCTCACGCTCGGCGCGCAACCGATCCAGCTTTTCCTTCAGCTTGATTTCCAGGCCACGCGGCACCGGGTTGTAGTACACGCGCTCGCCCATCGCATCCGGGAACCCGGTCTGGTCCAGCGCGATGCCCCCTTCGGCATCATGGTCGTACTGGTACTCGGCGCCGTAGCCGAGCTCCTTCATCAGCTTGGTCGGCGCATTGCGCAGGTGCAGCGGCACTTCTTCGGTGCCACTCTCGCGCACATCGGCCTTGGCCTGGTTGAACGCGGCGTAGCCAGCATTCGACTTGGCGGTACTGGCCAGATACAGCACCAGCTGGGCGAAGGCCAGCTCGCCTTCCGGGCTGCCCAGCCGCTCGTAGATGTCCCAGGCCTCCAGCGCCATGCTCTGCGCGCGCGGATCGGCCAGGCCGATGTCCTCAATGGCCATGCGGGTCAGCCGGCGCGCCAGATAGGACGGATCGCAGCCGCCATCAAGCATGCGGGTCAGCCAGTAGAGTGCCGCATCGGGGTTGGAGCTGCGTACCGATTTGTGCAGCGCCGAGATCTGGTCGTAGAACTGCTCGCCACCCTTGTCGAAGCGACGGGTACGATCGGCCAGCACCTGGGTCAGGGTCTGCGGCGTGATGCGCCCCCCCTCCCCGCCTGCCAGCTCTGCGGCAATTTCCAGCAGGGTCAGCGCACGCCGCACATCACCATCGGCAGCGGTGGCGATTTCCAGCAGCAGCTCGGGCGCGACCTCGATGCCTTCTTCGCCCAGGCCGCGCTCACGGTCGCCCAGTGCACGTTCCAGCGCCTCGACGATGTCGGTCGGGGAGACCGCCTCCAGCACATGCACGCGGCAACGCGACAGCAGCGCCGAGTTCAGTTCGAACGATGGATTTTCAGTGGTGGCGCCAACGAACAGGATGGTGCCGCGTTCAATGTGCGGCAGGAACGCATCCTGCTGCGCCTTGTTGAAGCGATGCACCTCGTCCACGAACAGCACCGTGCGACGGCCTTCGGCGAAGCGCTGAGCGGCCTCGGCCAGCACCTGGCGCACCTCCGGCAGACCGGACAGCACCGCGGAGATGGCACGGAATTCAGCGTCGGAGTACTCGGCCAGCAGCAGCGCCAGCGTGGTCTTGCCGCAGCCGGGCGGCCCCCACAGGATCATCGAATGCACGCGGCCGGATTCGACCGCGCGACGCAGCGCGCTGTCCGGCGCCAGCAGGCGTTTCTGCCCGACCATTTCGTCGAGGGTGCGCGGGCGCATACGCTCGGCCAGCGGGCGCATGTGTTCCCGATCAACGCTCAGCAGATCGGGGCCAGGGAAGGAAGTTGAACGATGTCTTGCCACGTGCGCATTGTACCGCGTGAGCATGCCAACCAAGGTTGGCACCCACCAGGGCGGTGCTGGTTGGCACCCACCAGAGCAGGTAGCGCCGGGCCATGCCCGGCGTCACCCATCAATTACCGATGACGTCGGTGCCCTTCGGCGGGGTGAAGCTGAAGGTGCCGGTGGCGAAGCCCGGGTTGCGCTTCCAGCCGCTGAAGCTGATCACGGTGCGCTGGCCGACGGCGTCGGTAATTTCCATCCTGGCCAGGCCCTGCGCGTTGAAGCCCAGCGCGGCGTACTGGAAGCTGGCTTCGGTCTCGCGCTTCGGCGACAGCGACAGCCACTGCAGGCCGTCACGCGGTGCGGCCTCTTCGCTGACGTCGTACTGCTGTTCCAGCAGTGCCGGGTTGATCAGCGCGGTCAGCGGGCTGTTCTGCTCTTCCTTGCCCTGCTCGCGTACGGTGGCCTGCTCCAGGTCCGGCTCGTACATCCAGACCTTCTTGCCGTCGGCCACGATCAGCTGCTCATGCGGGCGCACGTACTCCCAGCGGAACAGGCGCGGCGCCGACAGCGCCACGCGGCCGCTGGTCGATTCCTTCACCTTGCCACGGCTGTCGAACACCTGCTGGCTGAACTGGCCATCCAGCCCCTTCAGGCCACTGGTGAAGGCCTTCAGGTCATCGCGGGCGCCGGCCCAGGCGCTGCCGGCGGCGGCGCAGGCCACGGCCAGGGTGGTGGTGGCAAGGAAACGGCGGAAGCGGAAGTTCATGCGTAAATCCTGTGGGCGCGGGCGCCAGGAAAGGTGGTTGCCAGTGTGCCCGGACAAAGATGAATGGGCGATCAGGGCGACATTATGCCGCCCTGAACGTCCATCGGCGATTCAGCCGCCAGATCCCGGCAGCTTGCCGTACAGCACCTGGCCACGGAAGCCGCGCCGCACTTCGCGATACAGCGCGCGGAACGCGGCGTAGTCCTGCGGCTGGCACAGCGTCTCCGGCCCGCGCACCGCGTTCTGCTGCAGGCGATGATGCACGGTGACCTCCTGGCCTTCGCGGCTCCAGTCCACCCGGTACTCGCCGGCCGCGTTGGCGAAACGCTGGCTGGCCGGAATGGCGATGATCGGTGCATTGGCCGGGAACTGCAGGCGATAGGTCTCTTCGCGCAGGCTGGCATTGCAGTAGAACGGCGTCTCGTTGGCCGGCGCCGAGGCGGTGGCGTACAGACCGCGCACCGACTCGCCACCTGGCGGGTCTGGCACGGCCATGCCGCCGGCCACGCTGAAGTCAGCATAGTCCTCGGCCTGGAAGGCCATGCGATAGCCGAACGGCCGGGTCAGGTCGACCGGCACGCCCTGGATCTGCAGCTGCCCTCGCCCGTCGAAACCGGACGCGGCCATGATCTGCTCTTCAGCGCGCGCACGGTTCTGCGCGTTGAGCTGGGAAAACTGGGCGCGCATGCCGATCTCGGCGTTCTCGCCCAATTTCGGAATCGTCTCGCCGCGCAGGTTGCCGTTGGCGTCGAAGGTGAAACGCACCTCCATCGAGGTGGCATTACGCTCCGGCGTATTGGCCGGGGTGCGTGCCAGGGTGGCATCGCGGGTGCGCATCACTGGCGCGCCCAGATCGCCTTCCGGCAACTGGCCGAAGCGGGCCCACGCGGTGGTCGAATCCAGGTACAGATCGAATTCGGGAATGTAGGTGATGGCATGGTTGAAGCGGCCCAGCACCGGGATCTTCGGCAGCGTCGGCCCACCACCGGCACCGATCAGCACCGGCGAACTGGCAATGCCCTTGGCCGCCAGCAGCGCCTCCAGGATCGTCACGTGGTCCTTGCAGTCGCCGTAGTGGTTGTCGAAGATGCTCTGCGCACTGTTCGGCTCCAGGCCGCCATTGCCCAGGTACACCGCCACATAGCGGATGTTCTGCGCCACCCAGCGGTAGAGCGCCTCGGCCTGCTCTCGCCGGTCGCTGATGCCAGCGGTGATCTCATCAGCCAGCGCCTGCAGCGCCGGGGTCACCTCGGCCGCCGGACCGGCCTTGAGCTGGTAGGCACGGCCCATCTGCGCCCAGTCACGATACGTGCTGGCCATGATGTTCGGGCCGAACTCCCAGCCCGCTGCCGACCAGTTCTGCGCCGGCATCGCCTCGCGACGCTGGTAGCGCCAGCGCCACTGGGCCTGGCCGTTCTTCACCGTCGGCCGGTCGCTGCCCTGCACGCCACGGCTGTCGACGAACATCGGCAGGCTGGCCGGCGCACTCAGGGTGACCTCGGCATCCTCGTACTCGGTGAACACATTGAACGTCTCCCACAGGCCGAAATAGCCCGGGAAGTACGGCGTGGCCTGGGTGCGGCGCACCTGGTAGTACAGGCGCGTGCCCGGGGCAAGGTTCGGGAACACGATCACCCGCACCTTGCGGTCGGCATACATCGCCGCCGAGGCGCTGGAGTAGCTCTCCTGGGTGTAGATGCGGTCGGCCGGCACGTCGCGGCGCTGGCCATCGGCGGTGATGGTGTAGGCGCCAAGCACTTCCAGCGTTTCCATCTTCTCGCTGTAGCTCAGCCGCACCTGGCTGAACTGCTCGACGGAGGCCTTGGTCTTGAGCAGGACTTCGTAGGTTTCGGTCTGCACATTGCCCGCATCCGGCCGCACCTGGTAGTCGGCGCGGTAACGGACAATGCTGAAATTGTTGCTGGCTTCGGTATCGCCGCTGGTGGAAGGCGGCGCCGTGGCGGGCGCGGAGGTGGCGGTATCTGCCAGTGCCGGGCCGGCAGCCAGGAAGGCTGCCAGCGCCAGTGCCAGCGCGCTGGGGACGGGGTGAAGCATGCGTCGGTTCCTTGGACGTCGTGGGGGTACGTCGGGTCTTACTTCGGCGGCGGCGGTGCCAGCACCGTGCGGTCGCCATTGTGTTCGGGCGCACTGACCACACCGGCCGCTTCCATGGCCTCGATCAGTCGCGCGGCGCGGTTGTAGCCGATCTTCAGCCGGCGCTGCACGCCGGAGATCGAAGCACGGCGGGTCTCGGTGACCACCCGCAGCGCCTCGTCGTACAACGGGTCGGACTCGTCGCCGGCAGAACTGTTCTCGGGCAGGCCGGTGGCGCCGACGACCACGCCGTCACCCATCGTCTGCACTTCGTCCAGCACGCCGTCGATGTAATCGGCCGGGCCCATCGCCTTGAGATGCTCGACCACGCGGTGCACTTCCTCGTCGGAGACGAAGGCGCCGTGCACGCGCTCGGGCATCGCCGTACCCGGCGGCAGGTACAGCATGTCGCCGTGGCCGAGCAGGGTTTCCGCGCCGGACTGGTCGAGGATGGTGCGCGAGTCGATCTTGGAGCTGACCTGGAAGGCGATGCGGGTCGGGATGTTGGCCTTGATCAGGCCGGTGATCACGTCCACCGACGGGCGCTGCGTGGCCAGGATCAGGTGGATGCCGGCCGCACGCGCCTTCTGTGCCAGGCGCGCGATCAGCTCTTCCACCTTCTTGCCGACGATCATCATCATGTCGGCGAATTCGTCGATGAAGATGACGATGAACGGCAGCGTCTCCAGCGGCCGCGGCGCCTCGCCCAGCTCGGGGTTCGGCTTGAACAGCGGGTCCATCAGCGGCTGGCCGGCGTCCTGGGCTTCCTTCACCTTCTTGTTGAAGCCGGCCAGGTTGCGCACCCCCACCGCGCTCATCAGCTTGTAGCGGCGCTCCATTTCGGCCACGCACCAGCGCAGGCCGTTGGCAGCCTCCTTCATGTCGGTGACCACCGGCGCCAGCAGGTGCGGAATGCCCTGGTAGACGCTCAGTTCGAGCATCTTCGGGTCGATCATCAACATCCGCAGGTCTTTCGGCGAGGCCTTGAACAGCAGGCTCAGCACCATCGCGTTGACCGCCACCGACTTGCCCGAACCGGTGGTACCGGCCACCAGCAGGTGCGGCATGCGCGCCAGGTCTGCCACGGTCGAGCGGCCGGCAATGTCCTTGCCCAGCGCCAGGGTCAGCACGCTGGCCGACTTGTCGTATTCCTTCGAACGCAGCAGCTCGGACAGGTAGATCATCTCGCGGGTGACGTTGGGGATTTCCAGGCCGATCACCGACTTGCCCGGAATCACGTCGACCACCCGCACCGACTTCACCGACAGGCCGCGCGCAATGTCCTTGTCCAGCGAACTGATCTGGCTGACCTTGATGCCCGGCGCGGGCTCGATCTCGAAGCGGGTGATGACCGGGCCGGGGTTGGCACCGACCACCTGCGCCTCGATGCGGAAGTCCTTCAGCTTGAATTCGATCTGCCGCGACAGCGCGTCCAGGGTTTCCTTGTCGTAGCCCACCGGCTGCGGCTTGGGGTCGTCCAGCAGGGCCAGCGGCGGCAGGTCCGAGCCATCGCCATTGACGCCACGGAACATCGGGATCTGCGTGTCGCGCTTGGCCCGGTCGCTCTTCTCGATCACCGGTTCCGGGCGTGGCTCGATCTTCACCGGCTCGCGCTTGGCGCGCACCTCGGCATCGGCCTTGCGCACTTCCTGGCGTTCCTCGCGCATCACCCGGGTCTGCTGCCACTCGGTGACTTCTTCCTTCTTGCGCGCCAGCAACGGCGCCAGTGACATCACCCCGCGGCCGATCTTCTCCATCACCGTGAACCAGGACAGCCCGGTGGCCAGGGTGATCGAGGCCAGCAGCAGCACCAGCACGAACAGGTTCGCACCCAGCGCGCCGAAGCCCACCGTAAGCGAGTTGCCCACCAGCTTGCCGAGGATGCCGCCGGCACTGGAGACATCGCCACTGAACAGGCGCACGTGCAGGAAGCCGGTACCGGCGATCAGGAAGCCGACCAGGCCGACCAGGCGCAGCGCCGGGTCCAGGTCGTTCTCGCCCTTGCTCTCGCGCTTGAGCCCGAACATGGCGATCCACGCCAGCGCACCCAGCACCACCGGCAGCAGGAAGGCGATGTAGCCGAACAGCTGCAGCAGCACATCGGCGATCCAGGCACCGGCGCGGCCGCCGAGGTTGTGCACCGGCGCGACCACGCTGCCGGTATGCGACCAGCCCGGGTCGGTCGCTGAATACGTGAACAGACTGGCCGCCAGATACAGCAGCGCCGGCGCGATGGCGATCAGGCCAAGGTCGCGCCAGAGGCGTTGGCGGCGTGGATTGTCGGTCGTCGCCGCCGCGGCCGTGCGACGTGACGCCTTGCTGTCGTCGGACTTGGAGCGTTCGGGGACCTGCTTCGCCACCTTAGACCATACCTTTGGAATGCGCTGTTAGTGATTGATAATAAATGAGACGGCGTCAGTTTTCAGTTATGCGACGTCCGGCAGGCCAATCAGAGGGCCGAAACCACTGCTGGATGACGGCGTTCCGTTCATCGGCTTGAATCGCCCTGCCCCAGCCGCCACTCTATGACCAGCCACGGATGCTGCGCAAACATCGCCAGCGCCTTGTCCCATCTACCTTTTCGCGAGTCTACATGAGCACCAGCCTGCCCTCCCGCCACCAGCGTCTCGTCATCCTCGGTTCCGGCCCGGCCGGCTGGACCGCCGCCGTCTACGCCGCCCGCGCCAACCTGAAGCCGGTCGTCATCACCGGCCTGCAGCAGGGCGGTCAGCTGATGACCACCACCGAGGTGGACAACTGGCCGGGTGACGCCCACGGACTGATGGGCCCGGACCTGATGGCACGCATGCAGGCCCACGCCGAGCGCTTCGAGACCGAGGTCATCTTCGACCACATCCACACCGCTGACGTGTCCCAGCGCCCGTTCAAGCTGATCGGCGACAGCCACGAGTACACCTGCGATGCGCTGATCATCGCCACCGGCGCCACCGCCAAGTACCTGGGCATTCCGACCGAAGACGAGTTCAAGGGCCGCGGCGTGTCCGCCTGCGCCACCTGTGACGGCTTCTTCTACCGCGACCAGGACGTGGTCGTGGTCGGCGGCGGCAACACCGCCGTGGAAGAGGCCCTGTACCTGTCCAACATCGCCCGCAAGGTCTACCTGGTCCACCGCCGCGACACCCTGAAGGCGGAAAAGATCATGCAGGACAAGCTGTTCAAGAAGGTGGCCGAAGGCAAGATCGAGACCGTCTGGCACCACCAGGTGGAGGAAGTGCTGGGTAACGACGCTGGCGTGACCGGGGTGCGCGTGAAGTCCACGCTGGACGGCAGCACCCGCGACATCGATGCCCACGGCTTCTTCGTGGCCATCGGCCACCACCCGAACACCACCCTGTTCGATGGCCAGCTGGCGATGAACAACGGCTACCTGGAAATCCGCTCCGGGCTGGGCGGCAACGCCACCCAGACTTCGGTGGAAGGCGTGTTCGCCGCCGGCGACGTGGCCGACCAGCACTACCGCCAGGCGATCACCTCGGCCGGCTTCGGCTGCATGGCCGCGCTGGACGCCGAGCGCTTCCTGGATGCCGAGGGCAAGGCCAGCTGAAACGCTGACCATGCTCTGTAGAGTCGAGCCCTGCTCGACTCAAACCAAAGGCCGACGCGAAAGCGCCGGCCTTTTCGCTTTCAGTGGCCAACCAACCCTGCCGCCGCAACGCTCACCCCACCCGGTCGCCTTATGCACTGCACCCTGTGCCTGACCGGCGGAGATTTCACCCCATCGGCATCGACCACCTGCGTGTTCCAGAACAAGGGGGCACTGCCAGCGTTCTCGCACTTCATGATGATCTGACTGGGCTTCTCGTCCGGTGCAGCGATGTGGACCTTGCCGTCGGTACAGGTCCATCCGGGCGGACAGCCCACATTGGTGGTGACCAGATCAATCGGATATCGGGGGTGGCCCTCAAACACCACATCGACGCGCCGCGAACTGCCCGCGGACAGCTCGATGGACTGGATGGGCTCCACCTTCAACGGCACGCAACCCTTCCCTTCACGGAACAGCCGATAGCCTTTCTCGACACCCTTCATTGAGGCGGTGCGAAAAGCCGGGTCCAGCAAGGCGGCAGCGTCAGACGCATTGGTATGAAAGCCCGCCTCGATGATGACCGACGGCATGTTTGCCTGCGAGTTCTCACCATGCCGCCCTGTTTCAGGCGTCGAAGCCACCGCATAGTCCGAATAGTCGTCAACTGAATTGATCAGTTCCTTCATGTAGCAAAGAACCTGGCTCGCCAATCGATGATCCTCGGGGCGACCCTCCGCGACATAAGCACGCGCGCCGGACGCAGCTGGGGGGCCAGCGTTTGTATGCAGATGGAACAACGCCTCGGCTTGCAGCAGGTTGGCGTAGCGTGGGCGGCTACGTATGTCCTCATCCCTCTCCCGAAGGGCATGATCCGACGTCGGCAAAGAATTCCATAGATCAGGCTGCTCTGGATGGGAAGCCTCAAGGGAGTACCTTGCCGCCATACGCCACCAAGCGTATCCACTCGGGGTATGGAAGTCTGCCGCTTCTGACCGAATACGGACCCCCGCCACCTGGCTTCGTTCGATCATCCACCTGCGAAGCTCATCCGCGTATCCCGGTGTAATCTCGTCCTCGATGATGCCGTTCGACGGATCACGTTGTGCCCGCCAGTCACGGAAACGGTGGTGGTAGTACCAGCCGTGCCCCGCAGACACAACAACCAGCCCTCCCCCGCCCTGCCGCGGACCTCGCACCTGCCGGTCGTCGAAAGCATCCTCGGGATACTGCTCCGCGAAACTCTTGCCATTGTAGAAGAATATGGTTCCCGCGGCGGGAACAATCGGCCTCAACGCTTCAAGAGCACCGTTCGAAACAAACTGCTGCAGATCTTCCAGTTCGGCGCCCCCATGCTCAGGCAGGCCGCCCCCTCTAAGATCGATTCGGATCATGCCCGTCGTTACGTCGAAGACGGCGATGGCATGCTGCGGGCCCTTTAGATGCCCATGCCGGCGATAGACGTCAAGCGCATCCTGGCTTGCACCTGTAACGATGGCGTCCGTAACAGGATCAGATTCAACGCTTCCTTGCCGGAATGAAGACGACTCAATTCCGGTCATGCCGGCCAGCGCAAGTATTGCAACTACTGCAACTCCAAGCATGCCGCTCTCCCTCATGGCTATCGACGTCCACCACGACTATCCGCGTGCAGCGCCGTACAGGACGGCATCCGGTCACCAAAGCTGGGATTTCGTATTTTCCTCACTCGTTCAAGGGTGCCTGGCGGCAATCCGCCTCCACCTGCCCTATCCTTCCCTCATGCCCTCCCCTCGCTTCCTCGACTCCCTGCAGTCCATTGCCGCCACCGACTGGGACGCCCTGCACGACGGCCGCAACCCCTTCGTCAGCCACGCCTTCCTCTCGGGCCTGGAACAACACGGCTGCCTGCGCGAGGACTGGGGCTGGCAGCCCCGGCACTTCACCCTGTGGGAAGGCGACCGCCTGATGGGCGCCATTCCGGGTTACCTGAAGACCAACTCGCACGGCGAGTTCGTGTTCGACCACGCCTGGGCAAACGCCTATGCGCGCCATGGCCGCGACTACTACCCGAAATGGCTCGGCGCAGTGCCGTACTCGCCGGTCACCGGGCCGCGGCTGTTGGCCCGTCACGATTCAGACCGCGCCGCGCTGCTGTCGGCGTTGCGCGATGCGCTGCCGACGCTGGACGTGTCCTCGGCCCATATCAACTTCCACACCGCAGTGGATGAGGCGCTGTTCGGCGATGACTGGCTGCTGCGTGAAGACGTGCAGTTCCAGTGGCAGAACCCGGGCGAGTGGTACACGTTCGAGCAGTTCCTCGGCGCGATGGACCACAAGCACCGCAAGAACATCCGCCAGGAACGGGCCAAGGTCACCCGCCAGGGAATCACCTTCCGCGTTGTGCACGGTGATGACGCCAGTCGCGCCGATCTGCAGGCGATGTACCGCTTCTATCTGCAGACCTTCCTCGAGTACGGCAACGCCCCCGCGCTGACCGAGGCCTTCCTGCGCCACCTGGCCATTTCATTGGGCCGCGGGCTGGTGCTGTTCCTGGCCGAACAGGACGGTGAACTGATTGCCGGCGCGCTGTGCCTGCGTGGCGGAGACACGCTGTATGGCCGTTACTGGGGCGGCGCCACCCTGCCCGGCCTGCACTTCGAGGCCTGCTACTACCAGGGTATCGAGTACTGCCTGAGCGAAGGGTTGACCCGTTTCGAGCCGGGCGCGCAGGGCGAGCACAAGCTGGCGCGGGGCTTCCTGCCGACGCTGGTACGCAGCCGGCACTGGGTGGCTGATGCGGACTTTGCAGAAGCACTGCAGGACTGGTGCCGGCAGGAGCGCCGCGATGTGCGGCGCTACCAGCAGGAGCTGCAGGGACATGGGCCGTTCCGTGCAGTGCCGTAGTCTCGAGCATTCGCGACCTGGGTGCCCCCGGGAAAAGCGTGCCAACCCAGGTGGGCACCTACCAGAGCAATAGCGAGAGCCGCACATATTCGTAGAGTCGAGAGCGATGGTGAGGACACCCTGCTCAGGTGCACTGCCAGAAATGCCCACTCACCCGGCACTTCGCGCACCAGAACGTGTAGAGCATGCCGCCACTGCCCCATAGCAGCACACCTCCACCGGCGGTTGGCAGCGTCGAGTCCAGCTGCATCACGAACGGCATCTCCTGGCCGCAATCGATGCACGCCGGGTACCAGGCACTCTGCACCCAGCTCGGCGCGCCGCCCACGCGCGACAGATTCTGCCGGTGGTTCGACTGCCCCCAGTCCTGCTGTCGCCAGCGCGCGCTGTCCATGACGGCCAGGCCCACTTCGGCACGCATCAGGTCACCGCTGTCGGTGGGCGTGGCCGGTACTGCGCGGTACTGGCTCGGGTGGCAGGCGGGCAGACCAGCGGCATCATGGCGATAGAAGCGCACAGGCGGCTCCTCCCAGCCACAGCAATCCAGGCACAGCCCCAGCGTGATCTCGCCCGTTGCGCCCGGCTGCAGCGCAGCGGCATCGGTCTGCAACAGGCGCTGCAACGGCGCATGGCAGCTGCCACATTGCGCCTCCAGCGGCCCTCCCATACGGCCAGCGTGATGCACCCGCCCACCATTCCAGGTCGGGTGCAGGCGCCAGATGCGCTTGCGCCAGCTCGGTTCGTCAGCCTGCTGCGCGCGATGCTGTTCGCGGCCAAAGCGGATGTGCAACGGCCGCTCCCCATGCAGGCGGCGCGGCTGCGGTCCGTCGGCGACGCCGGCCCAGTGCGCCCATACATCGGCATCCAGCCGCCCCCAGTCGACCACGTATCCGCGGGCGACGGCGTAGGTCTCGGGATGGGTGGCAAGCAGCAACGCCCTGGCCCGCGCCATTTCGCGATCATCATCGGCTTCGGCCAGGATCTGCGCCCAGTGCGCGGCAGTGGCAGGGGGCAAGCCCCGCCATACCTGTGAGGCCAGCTGCAGCTCATCTTCAATGGCCACCGCCAGCAACGCCTCCCAGTCATCCTGCAGCACCTGCGGCGCCTGGTAGCTGGCGAACTCCATCACGCTGGCCAGCAGTTCACCGCGCTCGCCGCCGCGATAGCGGCGCCAGGCCTCGGCGCAGACCGGCGCAACCGCTTCATCGGGCAGCAGGTCCAACGCCATGTCGAGAAAGGCCGAAGCCGGTGAGCGGCGCGCCAGCGCAACCCGGATCAGTTCGCCCAGCTGACCCGGCGCCTCGCCGGCCAGCGACAGCAGCATGCTCTGGCTGTCGTTGCGGGTGCGCGGGGTGTCGTGCACATCGAGGATGGCACTGATCGATTCACTCATGCGGGGCTCCTTGCCGACGGGAACTGATGGTGCCAGACATCGCCGATCACCACGACGAATACAATGGCGGCATGACCCGCCAGTTGCCCTGGCGCCTGGCCGATATGCCGGACGCCCCCTTTCCTCCGGCCGAGACCGCGCTGCGCCAGCCTGATGGCCTGCTCGCCGTCGGCGGTGACCTGCATCCGGTGCGCCTGCTCAATGCCTACGCCGGCGGCATCTTTCCGTGGTTCAGCGAGGGCGAGCCGATCCTGTGGTGGTCACCGGACCCTCGCGTGGTGTTCCGCACCGGCGGCGTGCATCTGTCCAGCCGCTTCCGCCGCCAGTTGCGCAGCAGTACGTGGGAGGTCACCGCCGACACCGCCTTCAGCCGCGTGATGCGTGCCTGTGCGGCGGCACCGCGGCCCGGCCAGGACGGCACCTGGATCAGCCCGGCGATGGTCGAAGCCTACAGCCAGCTGCACGACCTGGGCTTTGCCCATTCGTTCGAAGTCTGGGACCGGCAGACCCTGGTCGGTGGCATCTACGGGGTCGCGATCGGGTCGATGTTCTTTGGCGAGAGCATGTTCAGTGGTGCCAGCGGCGGCTCCAAGATCGCCCTGGCCGCCCTGGCATCCACCCTGCATGGCTGGGGCTGGGAACTGATCGATGCCCAGGTGGAGAATCCGCACCTGCTGCGGATGGGTGCCGAGCACCTCCCGCGCGCGGAATTCCTGCTCCACGTGCGCCGGGCCGTACGCGGTGACGGCCTGGAAGGCCCATGGACCCAGGCGGTCGGGCGCTTGCCAGCACGGCGTTTGGCCGGGGGTTAACACAAACTTTGCAAGCTGGCGCCGTCACGCGTAAAATACTGCGCCTTAGGCCCAGCGTGGCCGTTTTCTGAACCGCACAGGACTACATGTCGAAAGACGATTCCATCGAGTTCGAGGGCACCGTCAGCGAGACGCTGCCGAACACCACTTTCCGCGTTCGTCTGGAAAATGGGCACGAAATCATCGCCCATATCTCCGGCCGCATGCGCAAGAACTACATCCGCATCCTCACCGGTGACCGGGTCAAGGTTGAAATGACCCCGTATGACCTGACCAAGGGTCGTATCACCTACCGCATGAAGTAAGCGGTCGGCGCCTGGCGCCACTTCGACAAGGCCAGCCCTGGTTGCTGGCCTTTTGTCATGCCCGGAATCCGGCCCTGCCGGAGGTCACCATGACCGAGCTCACCGTGGCGTCGGTCAGCCCTGCTTGCGGCAGATTCGCGCTTGCTGCAGCGGCGGCATCGTGGGATCCGATCCAGTCCGGATCGCCACCCCCGCCCGATCATGAACGCCCTGCTCCCGCACGTCCTGCTGCCGGCAGTTCTGCTGGTCAGCCTGTCCCTGTCGGCATTTGCCGCCGAACCCAGCAAGCCCTCCAACCCGTCCGAGTGCATCGCCCTCGGCAGCAATCGCGATATCCGCCCCTCCAGTACGGAACGCGAGGTGCTGCTGCGCGACGGTGACAGCCACTATCGGGTGCACCTGCAGAAGCGCTGCCTGGGCGCTGCCGCCTCAGCCCGTTACGCGCTCTTCACGCCCGGCACGCCTGGACAGGTCTGCAGCGGCGCCCGCAGCACGCTTCGGACCGAAAGCAACCACTGCGCTATGACCTGGATCGAGCCGATCGATGCAGCAACCTTCAAGCGCCTGGCCCAGCAAGGGCGCTGAACTGCACCGCACACGACAAGGGCGGCCGAAGCCGCCCTTGTCCCTGCCCGTACCGGGCACCGGTCCGGCGCGAAGTTACTCCACCGTCACCGGCAACAGGCGCTCCGGCTCGGCCTGGGCTTCGACCACCAGCTCGTCGTCGCGCACGTCGATGCTGACCTTGCCGCCGTTGACCAGCTTGCCGAACAGCAGCTCGTCGGCCAGCGGGCGCTTGACCTTGTCCTGGATGACGCGGGCCATGGGCCGGGCACCCATCAGCGGGTCGAAACCGTGGTGGGCCAGCCAATCGCGCGCGGTCGGAGTTGCCGACAGGCTGACGTGCTTCTCCTGCAGGCGCATCTCCAGCTCGATCAGGAACTTGTCCACCACGCGCAGGATGTGCTCGAAGCCCAGCGCCTGGAACTGCACCACCGCGTCAAGACGGTTGCGGAATTCCGGGGTGAAGCTGCGGCGGATGGTCTCCATCGCGTCGGTGGCATGGTCCTGCTTGGTGAAGCCGATCGAACGCCGCGAGGCCTGCGCCGCACCGGCGTTGGTGGTCATCACCAGCACCACGTTCTTGAAGTTCGCTTCGCGACCATTGGTATCGGTCAGCACGCCGCGGTCCATCACCTGCAACAGGATGTTGAAGATGTCCGGATGCGCCTTCTCGATCTCATCCAGCAGCAGCACGCAGTGCGGCGTCTTGACGATCTTCTCGGTCAGCAGGCCGCCCTGGTCGAAGCCGACGTAGCCCGGAGGCGCGCCGATCAGGCGGCTGATCGAATGCGGCTCCATGTACTCGGACATATCGAAGCGGACCAGCTCGATGCCCAGCTGCAACGCCAGCTGCTTGGTCACTTCGGTCTTGCCGACACCGGTCGGGCCGGCGAACAGGAAGTTGCCGATCGGCTTTTCCGGGTTGCCCAGGCCCGAACGGGCCAGCTTGATCGCCGAGGACAACGTCTCGATGGCCGGGTCCTGGCCGAAGATCACCATCTTCAGGTTGCGCTCCAGGTGCTGCAGCACATCCTTGTCGGTGGCACTGACCTGCTTGGCCGGGATGCGCGCCATCTTGGCCACGATCGCCTCGACCTCCTCGACGTCGATCAGCTCCTTGCGCTGCCCCTCGGGCAGCAGGCGCTGGCGGGCACCGGCCTCGTCGATCACGTCGATGGCCTTGTCCGGCAGCAGGCGGTCGCCGATGTGCTTCACCGACAGGTCCACTGCGGCCTGCAGGGCCTCGTCGGAGTAGGTCACGCCGTGATGCAGCTCGTACTTGGACTTCAGGCCCTGCAGGATCTCGTAGGTTTCGCCCACGGTCGGCTCGACGATGTCGATCTTCTGGAAGCGGCGGGCCAGTGCCCGGTCCTTCTCGAAGATGCCGCGGTATTCCTGGAAGGTGGTCGAGCCGATGCAGCGCAGCTCGCCGGAGGCCAGCGCCGGCTTGATCAGGTTGGACGCATCCATGGTGCCGCCCGACGCCGAACCGGCACCGATGATGGTGTGGATCTCGTCGATGAACAGCACCGCGTTGGGCACCTTCTTCAGTGCCGTCAGCACGCTCTTCAGGCGCTTCTCGAAGTCACCACGGTACTTGGTACCGGCTACCAGTGCGCCCAGGTCGAGCGAGTAGATCACCGCGTCGGCCAGCACGTCGGGCACCGAGCCTTCGATGATGCGACGGGCCAGGCCTTCGGCGATGGCCGTCTTGCCCACGCCGGCCTCACCCACGTACAGCGGGTTGTTCTTGCGGCGGCGGCACAGGACCTGGATGGTCCGCTCGATCTCGTCGGCACGGCCGACCAGCGGGTCGATGCGACCTGCCCGGGCCTGGTCATTGAGGTTGCTGGCGAACTCGGTCAGGGCATCTCCCTTGGGCTCGCCCTCCCCGCCTTCCATGCGGCTCTCGCCCTCCGAGGACGAAGACGGCTGCTCGCCCTCCTCGCCCAGCTTGGCGATGCCATGGGACAGGTAATTGACCACATCCAGCCGGGTCACATCCTGCTGGTTGAGGTAATAGACGGCATGGGAGTCCTTTTCGCCGAAGATGGCGACCAGCACATTGGCGCCGGTGACCTCCTTCTTGCCCGAGGACTGCACGTGGTACACGGCCCGCTGCAGCACGCGCTGGAAGCCCAGGGTCGGCTGGGTATCGCGGCCGTCATCCTCGGCCAGGCGGGACACGGAGGCCTCGATGGCCTGCTCCAGCTCCTGGCGCAGGCGTTCGGCGTCGGCACCACAGGCCTTCAGTACGGCCTGGGCGGACGGGTTGTCGAGCAGTGCCAACAGCAGGTGTTCGACCGTCATGAACTCATGCCGGGCCTCACGGGCGCGCTTGTAGCACTGGCCGATGGTGTGTTCGAGGTCTTTGCTGAACATGGATTACTCCGGCGGCAGATGGGGACAATATGCGGCCTGACTACGCGTTTTCCATCACCCTAGCGGATTGCTGCGTTCAGATGGCGTTAGCAGTACACATCGCTTGATCTTCATTCACTCCAGGACAGCCCGCCCAGCATGAGCGAACCCTACCTGAGCCGCTGGCGATTGCGGCGTGATGGCGAGGCCATCGAAACGCCGCGCGCCCGCCTCTGGCCGGTGCTGACCGCCGCCGGCGAACCGGCGATGCTGAAGGTCAGCGACGAACCCGAGGAACAGAACGCCCATCGGCTGCTGCGCTGGTGGGCTGGCGACGGCGCCGCCCAACTGCTGGCCCACGAGGGGCCGGCAATCCTGATCGAGCGTGCCGGTGGCGACTCGCTGCGGCAGCGTTCGATCCAGGGCGACGATGACACCTGCACCACGATCCTGTGCCAGGTCCTGCAGCGGCTGCACCGGCCACGGAGCGCACCGCCAGCGGAACTGGTCTGCCTGCGTACATGGTTCGCCGACCTGCTGCAGCCAAGGGCTGCGCTGCCGCCACTGCTGGAACAGTGCAGATCACTGGCGGAGGGGCTGCTGCAGGACGAACGGGAGATCCGGCCGCTGCACGGCGACCTGCACCACGACAACGTGCTGGATTTCGGCGCGCGCGGCTGGCTGGCGATCGACCCGAAGCGGCTGCTGGGCGACCGGGCCTTCGACTACACCACACTGTTCAGCAACCCGGACCTGTGCGGTCCCGGCATCCATGTCGCGACGCGACCGGAACGGTTTGTGGCTCGTCTTGAACAGGTCAGTGCGCTGGCGGAGCTGGATCGAACGCGCCTGCTGCGCTGGATCGCGGCCAGCACGGGATTGTCGGCGGTCTGGTTCCGGGATGACGGCGACCCGGCCGACATCGATGAGACGGTAGCGCAAATGGCGCTGGAGGCACTGGCGGAAGCGTGACCCAGCTGTAGAGCCGAGCCTGCGCTCGGCTGCCGTTGGCAGAGATCTGGATGCCTGGGTGAGCAGCAGCCGAGCGTGGGCTCGGCTCTACAATCTTCCGGAATCGGTGTACCCGGACGAGAACCGGCAGCCGGTCAGGCCTTTTCCATCGTGCACAGCAGCGGGTGCTGGTTCATCCGCGAGTACTCGTTGACCTGGGCAACCTTGGTCTCGGCCACCTCGCGGGTGAACACACCGCACACGCCACGGCCGCGGGTATGGACGTGCAGCATCACCTGCGTGGCCTTGTCCAGGTCCATGCTGAAGAACTGCTGCAGGACGTCCACCACGAAATCCATCGGGGTGTAGTCGTCGTTGAGCAGCATCACCTGGTAGAACGGCGGCGGCGCCACTTCCGGGCGCGCGGCCTCTACGGCGACGCCGTGCTCGTGCTGGGAATCGGGGGAAGACTCATGGGGCATCGGGCCATTATAGAGGCTCGGGCGAGCCTGCGTCGGCCCGCCGCAGATTGGACGGCACGCACGCCCGCCGTCACAATTGCACCCTCTCTCAGTAATGTTTCACAGGATCTTCATGAAAAGGACCCTTCTCTCCACCCTGCTGATCGCCCTGGCTGCATCCGGCTCCGCCGCTGCAGCAGACGCCGACAAGGCCGTGGCCCGCCACCTGGACAAGCTGGGCTACACCTACGAAGTCGATGAGGATGGCGACTACCGCATGGTCTTCGACGTCGAGGGTGACCGCACCCAGATGGTCTATGTGCGTTCGTCGGTGGAGGATTTCGGCACCCACAACATCCGTGAGATCTGGTCGCCCGCTTACAGCGCCAAGACCAAGCAGTTCCCGGTGGCCGTGGCCAACCGCCTGCTGGAAGATTCGCAGGATGCCAAGATGGGCGGCTGGGTAAAGCAGGACACCACCGCCATGTTCGTGGTCAAGATCGACGCCGATGCCACCGCCGACCAGCTCAGCGACGCCATCGATGCGGCCATCCGCACCGCCGACGCCATGGAGCTGGAACTGACCAAGAAGGACGAGTTCTGAGTTGAACGCCACGCCGGACCCGCGCTGGGCACCGCACGCCACCGTCGCCACCGTGGTGGTCGACGGCGGCCGCGTGCTGCTGGTTGAAGAGACCATTGATGGCCGGCAGGTGCTCAACCAGCCGGCCGGCCACCTCGAGCCTGGCGAAAGCCTGGCCGAGGCAGCCCTGCGCGAGACCCGCGAGGAAACCGGCTGGACGGTGCAGCTGACCCATTTCATCGGCTGCTACCAGTGGACCGCCGGCGACGGCACGACCTTCCTGCGTTTCTGCTATGCGGCGCGCCCGGTCTCGCATGACCCGGCGCAGCCGTTGGACACCGGCATTGATCGCGCACTGTGGCTGACCCCGGCCGAGCTGCGGGCCGCCCGCGAACGCCAGCGCAGCCCGCTGGTCTGGCAGGTGGTGGCCGATTACCTGGGTGGCCAGCGCCACCCGCTTTCGCTGGTCCGGGAGGTCGCATGAGCACTCCGCGCGTGATGGTGGGCGTCTCTGGTGGTGTCGACTCCTCGGTCGCCGCCTGGCGCCTGGTACAGCAGGGTGAGGCCGTGGCCGGGCTGTTCATGCAGAACTGGGCCGACGATGGCAGCGGCGACTGCCGCGCCGAGGACGACCGCCGCGATGCGGTGGCGGTGTGCGGCCTGCTCGGCATTCCCTTCCACTTCCGCGATTTCTCCAGCGAGTACTGGCAGGGCGTGTTCGAACACTTCCTGGCCGAGTACGCCGCCGGCCGCACGCCGAACCCGGACGTGCTGTGCAACCGCGAAGTGAAGTTCAAGCATTTCCTGGATGCCGCCCGCGAGCTGGGCGCCGAGCGCATCGCCACCGGCCATTACGCGCGAGTGGCCCAGCGCGGCCACCAGTGGCTGCTGCTGCGCGGCGCCGACCGCTCCAAGGACCAGAGCTACTTCCTGCACCAGCTGGGCCAGGAACAGCTGTCGGCGACCCTGTTCCCGATCGGCGACCTGGAAAAGACCGACCTGCGACGGATCGCGCGCGATGTCAGCCTGCCGACCCACGCCAAGAAGGACTCCACCGGCATCTGTTTCATCGGCGAGCGCGACTTCCGCGAGTTCCTCGGCCGCTACCTGCCGGCCAAGCCCGGCCAGATCCTCGACCCGGCCGACGGCAGCGTCATCGCCGAACATCCGGGCGTGTTCTATTTCACCCTCGGCCAGCGCGAGGGGCTGAACATCGGCGGCGTGCGCGGCCGCCCGGCCGCGCCGTGGTACGTGGTCGGCAAGGATGTGGCCAGCAACGTGCTGTATGTGGACCAGGACCGCGACAGCAAGTGGATGCTGTCCGACCGCCTGCGTTCGGAAACCGCGCACTGGATTGCCGGCTCGCCGCCGGCGCGGCGCTTCGAATGCACCGCCCAGACCCGCTACCGCCAGCCCGACGAGCCGTGTACGGTCGAGGTGCTGGACGATGGCAGCCTGCTGGTCACCTTCGCGCGCCCGCAGCGCGCCGTTACCCCCGGTCAATCACTGGTGCTGTATGACGGTGAGGTGTGCCTGGGTGGCGCGGTGATCGCCGCCACCGATGCGCCGCTGGAACAGCGCCTGCGCACCACCCCTTCCCCTTTTGAGGTAATCGCTGCATGAGTTTCACTGTCGACGACCGCGTCCTGGCCCTGGCCGGCATTGCCCAGGCCCTGCAGCAGGTACGCCGCATCGCCGATACCGGCCATTCCGACGCCGCCGCCGTGCGCACCGCCGTGGACAGCGTGTTCCGTGTCGATGCGTCCTCGCCGCAGGAGGTGTTCGGTGACCGTCATGCACTGAAGGCTGGCCTGCGCCTGCTGCACAACTACTTCCGCAGCCAGGGCCAGGACCCGATCCTGCCCAAGCTGGCCCTGTCGGTGCTGCAGCTGGAGCGCCGCTTCGTGCAGGACGGCGCCACCGTGAACAAGGTCGCCTCGGGCATCGAGCGCGCCCAGCGCCAGGCCACCGAGCTGGGCGACAGCGGCCATCCGGACGTGCTGGCCAACCTGGGTGGCCTGTACGCGGACACCATCAGCCACCTCAAGCCGCGGGTGATGGTGCAGGGCAACCCGCACTACCTGGGCCAGGCCGGCGTGGTGGCCGAGATCCGGGCCCTGCTGCTGGCCGCGGTGCGCTCGGCGGTGCTGTGGCGCCAGCTGGGCGGCAGCTACTGGGACTTCCTGTTCAGCCGCAAGGCGATGATCGAGGCCGTGGACCGGCAGCTGGCCTGAGCCCGAGGGGTCAGAGCCCTTTTCCATGGAAAGGGATCCGACCCCGTCGCTGCCTGGCCCTGAAGTCGCCAAGGCGCCGGAAAACCGGCGCATTCAGAATGCACTTCAAGGCACATCGACGTTAAAGAGAAAGGGGGTACGGCCGATACATCCTCCGTGCACCTCCCGAGAACGTCCATGTACTCACGCATTTTCATCCGTCTGGCCGCCCCCCTGGCTCTGACCCTGCTGCTCCCCTTCGCCATCGGTTTCGAATGGCCGGCCGCCCTGCGCTGGGCGATCCTGACCACGATGACGCTGAGCTGGCTCGGCTTTGCGTGGTGGACCACCCGCGCCCAGGCGCACCGTTCCCCGGAACATGCCCGTGTCCTGCGTGAGCAGGACCAGCTGCTGACCGAACTGCGCAACTTCGTCGGCAACGAGATCGACGGTTCGCGCGGCGAAGTGGAACGCGCCCGTGACCTGATCCGCCAGGCCGTCTCCAGCCTCGGTGGCAGCTTCGATGCGATGAACCGCAAGTCGCGCCAGCAGAGCCAGGCCCTGTCGCGCATCGTCGACCGCGCCGGTGATGAAGGCAATGCCGGCCTCGACGTTGCCCGTTTCGCCCAGCACGCCAGCCACCGCATGGAACAGCTGGTCGAAGCGCTGGAACAGGTCAGCGGCCAGAGCAGCACCACCGTGCAGCACATCGACCAGATGGCGCAGCACCTGGATGGCATCTTCGCGCTGCTGGAAGACGTCAAGTCGATCGCCGACCAGACCAACCTACTGGCCCTGAACGCTGCCATTGAAGCGGCGCGTGCCGGTGAAGCCGGTCGTGGCTTCGCGGTGGTCGCCGACGAAGTGCGCAACCTCTCCGAGCGCTCGACCACGTTCAACGAGCAGATCCGCAAGCTGGCGCACAGCTCCAAGGACGCCATTGCCAAGGTCCGCGAGACGGTCTCGCACATGGCCTCGCGCGATATGGATCGTTCCCGCGAAGCGCGCCAGGAAGCGGCGGCGATGCTCGACAACGTGGCCCAGATCAACGCCTCGCTGGGCGACGGCATGCGCGAAGTGTCCGACTGCGCCCGTTCGATCGATGGCAGCGTGGCCGAAGCCGTGCGCGCCCTGCAGTTCGAAGACATCGCCACCCAGGCGCTGGGCGGCGTGCACACCCACCTGGACCGCCTGACCGCGATCAACCGTGAGGCGGTGGCCCTGCAGGAACTGCTGCACCGCAATGGCGGCGTGTTCGACGAAGAGATCGCCACCGCCCTGCAGCGCACCGGCAGCCGCCTGCGCGAACTGCGTAGCGAGTGGGAACGCCCGCCGCACAAGCCGGTTGCCCAGCAGAGCATGGGCGCCGGCACCGTCGAGCTGTTCTGATCCTGATGTCCGCTGCCGTTGCCGGCAGCCCGCAAGGCCCCGGTCATCCCGGGGCCTTTGCCTGTACCCTGCCGTTGGATGCATCCTGTACGCGCACCATGACCCTGATCCGTGCCCTGCCCTCCCTCACCGATAACGAGCGCCCGCGCAACGCGAGCGTGCGTGAGCAGCTGCAGCAGCTGGAAGAGGTCGCCCGCGAAGAGATCCGCGAACTGCAGCAGCTGGCCGATGCACGTCCGGCGCCGTCCCGCGCGGACGAGGAGCTGCTGGGGCTGGCGTGGGACCTGGGGCTGGATGGCGAAGCCCTGAGGTAGATCCACGCCATGCGTGGATGGCGTCCGGGAACACGCGCTGCCACATCATCCACGCATGGCGTGAATCTACAAGATGGGCTGAATCGCTGTGGCATGATGCGCCGGTCCCGCTCATGGAAGACCGATGGCCATCGCCGTAATCGCATTGATGCTGTTGGAACTGCTGCTTCTGTTGTTCTGGGCACCGCTCTTCTTCCGCACCGGCATCGTCCTGTTCAACCAGCGCATCGCCGCCTCTCCGGCTGAACTGACACAGCTGTCGCTGATCGGACTGGAGTACGACCTTCCTACCGACAAGTGGCTGAGCTTTGTGTTCCGTGTACTGCCCGACCGCAGTGTGGCGTTCCGTGAGAGCTTCGCACCGGGCTATGGCGGCCGCTATTTTCCGTTGATGCACGGCCAGCTGCTGGTCGACAAGCGACGCCGCGAGGTGCGTGTGATCGGGCGATGCAGCTGGTTCGCGCTGGCCCTGACCGTGCTGGTGCTGCCCATCATCCTGGTGCGCCCAATGGCATGGCCGATGCTGGGCATGCTGCTGGTGTTCTATATGGGTTATCGCATCCAGCTGCAGCGCTATGCCGAGGTTGTCGAAGCAGTGCGGGCGCGGGTGCGGTCGGAGTTCCCGCAGCGATTCGTTGACCCAGGGCGGTAGATCCACGCCATGCGTGGATGGTCGCGAGCGCAGGCATTCGTGCCGACCAAGGTCGGCACCCACCAGAGCGGGTTGCGGTAGATCCACGCCACGCGTGGATGGTCGCCAGCTAGCGCACCAGCACCACTTCCCCACTGGCATCGGTGCGCAGCGAAACCGGCTGTGGCTGGCGCAACCACTGCGCCAGGTCGCGCGGGCTGAGCGGTCGCGAGTACAGGTAGCCCTGGATCTCGTCGCAGCCCTGGCGGCGCAGCATGTCTTCTTCCTGGTGCGTTTCCACGCCCTCGGCCACCACCTTCATGCCCAGCGCGTGGCCCAGGTGCACGATCGCCTGGGTTACTTCGGCCGTGCCCGAATCGTGCAGCATGCCCTGCACGAAACTGCGGTCGATCTTCAGGCGGCCCACCGGGAAGCGGTTGAGGTAGTTGAGGTTGGAGAAGCCGGTACCGAAGTCATCCACCGCCAGCGGCACGCCGTGCCGTTCCAGCACGTCGAAGCAATGCCGCAGGATGTCGGTGTCACGGATCAATGCCGACTCGGTCAGTTCCAGCTCCAGTCGTTGCGGCGGCCAGCCATGGGCGTGGCAGATCTCGATCACGCGCTCGGCAAAGCCGCGGTCACGCAGCTGTACCGCGGAGACATTCACCGCGATGCGGTCGAAGCGCAGACCCGCACGGTCCCAGGCGGTGGCCTGGCGGCAGGCCTCATTCAGTACCCAGTCGCCGATCCGTACGATCTCGCCGCACTTCTCTGCGATGGGGATGAACTCGGCCGGGCTGCAGTAGCCGATCCCGGGCCGGTGCCAGCGCAGCAGCGCCTCGATCGCCGGCGGCTCGCCATGATGGGCATGCAGCAGCGGCTGGTAGGCCAGGCTGAACTCTTCGCGCTCAATGGCGCCGTGCAGAGCGTGCTCGAGCTCAAGCTTGCGCTGGATGCGCGCCAGCGCGTCCTGGCTGTAGTACTGGTAGGTATTGCGGCCGGCTTCCTTGGCCGCGTACATCGCCGCATCGGCGGCACGCAGCAGGGAATCGAAGTCGGTCTGCGCATCACCCAGCATCGCGATGCCGACACTGGCGCCCACCTTCAAGGTGGTTTCGCCCCGGCGCAGCGGTTCGGCCAACGAAGCAATCAGTTTACGTGCCACATGGCCCGCATCCTCCGGTTCGGCCAGGTCGCGCAGCACCACGATGAATTCATCGCCACTGAAGCGGCCGAACAGATCGTTGTTGCGCAGGTTCTGGTGCAGCCGGGTAGCGGCCGCCTTCAGCAGGGCGTCGCCGGTGGCGTGACCGAAACTGTCGTTGATGGTCTTGAAGCCATCCAGATCGATGAACAGCATCGCCAGCGATGTCCCGCGGTCGCGCGCCTCTTCGATGGCTTCGGCGGTCTGTTCGCCGAGCAGCACGCGATTGGGCAGGCCAGTGAGCAGATCGTAATGCGCCAGCAGCTCGATACGCTCGTTGGCCTCGCGCTCGCGGGTGATGTCACGGAACAGCACCACGAAGCGCGGCGGCAGCCCATCACGACGGTCCAGTTCGATCAGCACCTGCACCCAGACGCGCAGGCCGGACTGGCGGTAGAAGCACAGGTCCAGCTGCTCGGGCAGCCCGCCATCGGCGATGCGCCCCAACGCCGCTTCAAAGGCGTTGCGAGAGTCCTCGGTGTACAACGCCAGCGCCTGGTCGAGGGTGATCGGTTCCTTGCGCAGGCCGTGGATGCGATAGCACTCCTCGGTCCACTGCATGTGCCGGGTCTGCACCTCGATCTCGCAGCCGCCAATGCGGCCCAGCGCGGAGACGCGGTTGAGCAGCTCGGTACGCCAGCGGATAAGCGCATCGGTCTGGTGCTGCTCGGTGATGTTCTGCACCTGTCCGAGCAACCGCTTGGGCTGCCCGTCCATGTCCAGCAGCGGCTGCATCCACAGCCGCAGGTGCTGCGACGGTTCATGGCCGCGGGTCAGTTCCAGCTCGAGATTGGCGGCGCGGCCATCGCGCCACAACCGTCGCCAGGCTGCACGCAGTGCACCACGTGAACGTGGGTGCAGCTGCTTCAGCCAGCGGCGCTGGCCGGGCACGGCGCCCTGCTCCAGCGCCAGCAGCGAACGCAGCTCCGGCGACCACCAGAAGTGACCACTGTTGGGATCGAACGACCAGCTGCCCATGCTGGCGATGCGCTGGGCCTCGCTCAGGTGCAGCTGCTGTTCCTGAAGCAGCCCTTCCAGCTGCTTCTGCTGTTCGATATCGGTATGGGTGCCGACCATGCGCAACGGTTGGCCATCGGCGGTGCGCGCGACCACGCGGCCCCGGTCCAGCACCCAGCGCCACTGGCCATCGGCCTGGCGGAAACGGAACTGTGCGCTGTACTGCTCGCTCAGCCCACGCAGATGCTCGTCCAGTGCGACCCGTACCTGGGCGATGTCCTCGCTGTGCACGCGCGCCAGTATCTCGGTGGCGGTTTCATCGCCCAGTGCGGGAGTCCGCACCACACGGTCGCTGGGAATGTCCCAGTCCCACAGGCTGTGACCGGCACTGTCCAGCGCCAGCTCCCAGCGCCCACCGCCGCCGAGCGGCACCGGTTCGGGAATGCTCAGTGTGAAGGCCAGCAGATTGCCGGCGCCATCATGCACGGCGCGCAGGTGGCCGTCGTAGTGCCCGTGCGGGCCACCCGGCAGCGTGCAGGCCACGATGCCGCCATCGGCCGCCATCAGGCGCAGATCCTCCAGCATCGGCGCATAGGCGGCCACGGTGGCCGGCAGGCCATGCTCGCGCGCAGCCGGATTGGCCGCCAGCGGGCGGCCCGTGCGGTCGACGATGACCAGCGCCGACGCAAGCGGGTGCTGCAGCAGGCTGGCGATGATCCCTTGGTCCACGCGATCTTGCTCCGGATGACACGCCCGTCAGCGGGGCACGCAGTGGTTAACGGCGCCTGCGGCGGATAATTGAGTGGTCAGGGCACACCCGCGCGGTAAGATGGCCGGCGCCCCTTTCATCCAGCCCGTCCATGCCTGCAGAACCGACCGGCATCGCCCCTGTTCCCGACCCGCGGATGGCGCAGGCGCTGAGCCGCGACCGGCGGCGGGTCGTGCTGAGCTACCTGGTGATGGCATTGGCCTGGATGATCGCCTCCGACAGTGCCGTGCAGGCGCTGGTGCCGGATCCGCAGCAGGCGGCGATGTGGCAGAGCGTGAAGGGCTCGTTCTTCGCACTGGCCAGTGCCGGCCTGCTGTACCTGCTGCTGCGGCCGCTGGCCGAGCATGTGCTGCACACCCATGCGCGCCAGCAGGCGTCGGAGCTGCGCCTGCGGCAGATGTTCGAGGGCAACCCCGGCCCGATCCTGGTCTACGACCTGGATACGCTGGCGATCCTCGACGCGAATCCGGCGGCCTGCAGCGCATTCGGCTGGGAGCGTGATGAACTGCTGGAGCAGACCATCGACTCGCTGTGGCCACCCGGCCAGGACCAGGCGCTGCAGACCAAGCTGGAGGCGATCCGCGAGGCACCCGAGGAGCTGTGCATCCTGCGGACCCAGCTGCAGCTGCGCGACGGCTCGCTGCGGCAGATGGAACTGCGCTCCAACGCCATCAGCTATGACGGCCACAATGCCCGGTTGCTGATCGCCATCGACCGCACCGCGGAAGACCTGGCCCAGCTGCGCCGCGACCAGGCGCTGGCCCGGGTCGAGGAAGCGCACGAGCTGGCGCGCATCGGCGCCTGGGAGCTGGATCCATCCACCGGCATGGGCCGCTACTCCAACCAGGTCTACCGCCTGCTTGGCCGCCGGCCTCCGGAAGCCCGCCGCTGGCACCGCTTCGACGAGCTCCTGGTCCCCGCCGACCCCGCCACCGCCACGCAGACCGAACAGCTGCTGGCCGACCTCTGCTCGGGTGATCCGGTGCAGGTGGACGTACTGCTGCCCCTGCTGTCGATGGACGGCCGCGCCCTGATGGTGCACCTGCGTGCCGCCAGTGGTGTCGATGAGTCCGGCCGCAGCCGCGTACTGGGTACCCTGCAGGACGTGACCGAACGGGAGCAATCGCGACGCCTGCTGCGCGAGCGTGAAGAACAGTTCCGTGAGCTGGTGCGGGTGCTGCCCGATGGCGTGGTGATCCTCTCCGACGAGCACGTGCTGTACACCAACGCCTGGGCGGCCAGCCTGTTCGGTTATGGCAGCCACACCCTGCTGGGTGAGCCACTGTCGGCGCTGGTCGCTGCCGGTGACTTGGCCCGCGTCCGCAGCCAGCTGCGCGCCGGGCAGCCACACCTGGGCCCCGGCCACAGCAGCGTGGTGGCCATGCAGCGCGCAGACGGGCGCAGCTTCCATGCCGGCCTGGCGGTGGGCGAGGTGCGCTACGGCGGCCGCGACTGCAAGCTGCTGATCGTGCGTGACCTGAGCGATTCCGAACGGACGCGCAGTGCACTGGAAACCAGCAACCGCGAACTGCAGGCGATGGCCGGCCGGCTGTTCTCGCTGCAGGAGGATGAACGCCGCGCGATCTCGCGCGACCTGCATGACGACATCGGCCAGGCGATCACTGCGATCAAGTTGTCCGCCTATGCGGCGCAGGACGAGCATGATCCACAGCGCCGCGGCGAGGACCTGGCACAGATCGTCAGCCTGGCCGACACCACGGTGGCCAAGCTGCGCGACATCTCCACCCTGCTGCGCCCGCCGCAGCTGGACGCGCTGGGCCTGGAAGCGGCCCTCAGCTGGCAGGCGCGGGTGCTGTTCCGTTCTTCGCCGGTGGAACTGCTGGCCGAGATCGAGCCCCTGCCGCACCGTCCCGACAACAGCATCGAACAGGCCTGCTTCCGCATCGCGCAGGAGAGCCTGACCAACGTGCTGCGGCACGCGCGCGCCAGCCAGGTACAACTGCAGCTGCGCGACGTCGGCAAGCGGGGACTGCACCTGCAGATCCGCGACGACGGCGAGGGTTTCGACCCGGACGGTCCGCGCGGCCTGGGCCTGATCGTGATGCGCGAGCGCGCGCAGAGTGTCGGCGGCCATGTGCGGATCGAGTCCGCACACGGCGAGGGCACCCTGATCGACGTCCACCTCCCCTACCAGGCGGCCAGCATGGCTGCCGTCGATTCACCGGAATACTGAGCCTATGTGGAATCCCAACCAGCCCCCGGTCAGCATCGACGATGCACCCGACCGCCTCGGTGCCGGCAACCCCGAGCTGCAGGCGATGGTCGCCGAGGCGGCCTCCGGCGGCACCGCGCTGATGCTGATGCACGTGGACATCGACCACTTCGCTTCGGTCAACGAAAACATGAGCGCCGAGGTAGGTGACCAGGCGCTGGTGCTGGTAGCGCAGCGGTTGCAGTCCTACCTGCGAGGCCGCGGCAAACTGTGGCGGCATGGCAGCGACGAGTTCCTGATCGCGGTGCCGCGCACCGCCGACGTGCCGCTGCCGGAGGACTTCGCCGAGGAAATCCGGCAACAGATGGAGTTGCCCCTGTCGGTGCTGCCATACACGCTGTTCATGACCGGCAAGCTGGGCGTGAGCCTGTGCCCGGACCACGCCAGCAGTACCTCCCGCCTGCTCGACCACGCCGAGGATGCGCTCTACCAGGCTGCCCGCGAAGGCGGCAACGCGGTGCGCATCCACGCAGTGGATACCCCGCCGAGCGCGCACAGCGAGAGCATCATCGCGCGCCAGATCGTCGACGCGATCCCCAATGGCGAGCTGAAGCTTCGCTACCAGCCGCTGGTCAGTGCCCGCGACGGCCACGTGGTGGGCATGGAGGCGCTGTTGCGCTGGCAGTCCCCTACCCTGGGCATGCTGGTGCCGGAGCGCTTCATGCGGACCGCCGAGCGGCTGGGCATCATCGTGCAGATCGGCACCTGGGTGCTGGAGGGCGCGCTGAAGCAGGCCCGCCTGTGGCGCGACCAGGGCTTCGACGACTTCACCATTGCCGTGAACGTCTCCACCCTGCAGCTGCTGCGGCCGAACTTCTTCGCTGAAGTCATGGGCCTGATCCAGGCCGCGGGCGTGCCGGCACAGATGTTGACGCTGGAGATCAACGAAAGCGCGCTGACCAACAACGTCAACTTCGTGCACGAGACGCTGGCCAACCTGCGCAACGAAGGCATCAGCCTGAGCCTGGACAACTTCGGCACCGGCGATTCCAGCCTGAGTGCGCTGGTGCGCTATCCGGTGGACAAGCTGAAGATCGACCGCAGCTTCATCAAGAGTGCGCCCGCCGGCAACCGTGAGGCCGCCATCGCCCGCGCGATCATCGCCATGGGCCACCAGCTGGGCATGACCGTGATCGCCAACGGCGTGGAATCGCAAGCCCAGCTGGGCTTCCTGCGGCGCAACGACTGCGACGTGTTCCAGGGCTACCTGTTTGGCGAGCCGATGTCGGCCGATGCCGCCGGCATGACCCTGCGCCGCCGCTACCTGCGCCCGGAAGCATTTGCCGAGACCCGCCCGGACCGCACGCTGCTGCTGCTCGACGACGAGGAGAACGTGCTGCGCTCGCTGGTACGCCTGTTCCGTCGCGATGGCTACCGCATCCTGGCCGCCGGCAACGTGCGCGATGCATTCGACCTGCTGGCGATCAACGATGTGCAGGTGATCCTGTCCGACCAGCGCATGAGCGACATGAGCGGCACCGAGTTCCTGGGCCGGGTGAAGATGCTGTACCCGGACACGATCCGCCTGGTGCTGTCCGGTTATACCGATCTGAACACGGTGACCGACGCGATCAACCGTGGTGCGATCTACCGCTTCCTGACCAAGCCGTGGAACGACGATGAGCTGCGCAAGCACATCCACCAGGCGTTCCGCACCTACGAAGAACAGCGGCGCAGCAATGCCGGGCCGGCGCCGGTGGAAACCGGGGATGCCGGCGAGGACCGGCCGCTGCGGTGAGGGCCTGCAGGGAAATGCGGATCATGGATAGAGTCGACTGTCAGTCGACTGCTCTTCGCGGAGTCTCGAAAAAACCGCGCTGCGCGCGAGTCGACTGACAGTCGACTCTACCCGTCTGTCGGCGCGATACGATCCGGACCCGTGCGCCATTGCCCTCAGCGCGGCTGCTTCAAACGACGATGGCCGGACGCCGCAGTGAGGGCCGGCAGGGAAAATGCGGATCGGGGGTAGAGTCGACTTTCAGTCGACTGCTCTTCGCGGAGTCTCGAAAAAAAAACCGCGCTGCGCGCGAGTCGACTGACAGTCGACTCTACCAGTCTGTCGGCGCATCGGCGCGATACGACCGGGTCCCCTGCGCCATCGTCCTCAGCGCGGCTGCTTCACCGGCAGTACCACGCGGAAGCGCGAACCGACGCCCGGGGTACTGTCCAGGTCGATGCGGCCGTGGTGCTTGTTGATGATGCTGTAGGAGATCGACAGGCCCAGGCCGGTGCCGCTGCCAACGGGCTTGGTGGTGAAGAAGGGATCGAAGATGCGCTGGCGCAGTTCCGGCGAGATGCCGCCGCCGGTGTCCTCGAATTCGACCCACACCTGGTCACCATCGACACCGGTACGCACGGTGATCGTGCCGCGCTCGGCGATGGCGTGGCCGGCATTGAGCAGCAGGTTCATGTAGACCTGGTTCAACTCCGACGGCAGGCACTCCACCAGCGGCAGCTGGCCGAACTCGCGGTGCAGGGTGACCTTGTACTTGAGCTCGTTCCAGATGATGTTGATGGTCGATTCCAGGCCTGCATGCAGGTCGACCAGCTTCCACGATTCGTCGCGGCCGGAATACGAGAAGTCCTTCAGGTCACGCACGATGCGGGTGACCCGCTCGATGCCTTCGCGCGATTCAGCCATCAGCTGCGGGAGGTCACGGCTGATGAAATCGATGTCCAGGCGGTCACGGATATCGTCGATTTCCGGAATCAACGCCTTCGGGTCCGGCGCGCGCAAGGCGCGTTCGTAGGCTTCAATCACCGTGAACAGGCTGCGCAGGTATTCCTGCAGGCTGCCCAGGTTGGAGTGCACGTAGCCGATCGGGTTGTTGATCTCGTGCGCGACACCCGCCGCGAGCTGGCCGATGGAGGCCATCTTTTCCGACTGCAGCAACTTCTCCTGGGTACCGTTGAGGCGCAGGTAGGCCTGGCGCAGCTCGGCATGGCGCTGCTGCAGCTCGCGTTCGTAGTCTTCCTGTCCTTCGATATGGCGGAACAACGCCAGGAAGTGCCCCTGGCCCACCGGGCCGTGGTGGTAAAGGTGGGCGATGACCACACCCTCTCCCAGCGGCAGGCTGCCGTTCCAGTGACCATGCTGCCGCGCCTGCTCCAGCGCATCGGGCGGCAGCAGTTCACGCAGCCGCTGCGGCGGCGGCAATGCACCGTCCTCGCCGCCGGCCAGCAGGTTCTGCGCGGCCGGATTGGCCAGCGCCACCTGCCCGTCTTCAGTGAACAGCAGCAGCCCTTCGCGCAGGCGCTCAAGCAGGGCCTGCAGCACCGGCTGCGGCGGAAGGGGGGCGGTAACCAGGGCGTTGGCAGCGGACACGGCGACTCGGGGCATTCGAACAGGCGCCCAATATACGCGGTCACGCAGCGGGCTTCAGCCCGCGGGGGTGGGTAGTGCGACCGCCGTCGCGTCAGGCGACGGCGAGTGGGCGGCGGGCAGTGACCGTATGTGACTGGCCCTTGGCGTCATAGGCCGAAGCGTCTTCGGTACGGCCCAACTGGCGCAGTGCCCAGTTGACCTCGCGCCGGCGCCGCGAAAGCAGCACGCCGTTGGCGCGGTTGCGCTCGGCCAGTTCCTGCAGCTGTTCGCCCTCGCCGACCGGCGGTGCGCCTTCCAGCGCCCGCAGCGCCTCCAGCTTGGCGCCGGTGGCACGGATCAGGGCGTGCACGTCGTGCTCGACCAGGGCCTGGCGCTCAACGTCCAAGGCCTGGGCGAGACGCTGCAGCGGCTCGCTCATCGCTGCGGTCATCCCTGCAGCTGCTGGTCCAGATCGAGCATGCGCGATGCGATCGCGTCCGGATTGATCTTGTAGGTGCCGTTCTGCAGCGACTCGCGCACGGCGGCCACACGCTGGGCGTCGATCGCCGGGGCGGTGGTCAGCTCACGCTCGATGGCCTGCAGATTGGTGGCCTCGCCGGTCAGGCGCAGGCTGTCGGCTGCCTCGACCGGGCGCGCCGGCGCATCGCTGCTGACGCCGGGCTTGCTGGCCGGGGTCGTCACGCTGCGCAGTGCCTGGGGGACCTGCAGGTTGCCGTCGATTTTCTGGCTCATGGGGTGTCCTGGAGTTGCCGTTCACAAGGGATAACGGCCTCGGGGCCGCGATCTTTAGGGATATTTTGCGGTAAATCAACGCGCCACGATTACGTCACCTGCGGCATCGACCGTGCCCTGCACGATCCGCCGCGAGGACAGGTTCTCCACCGAGACCCGTTCATTCTCACCGGCATCGCCCATCGCACGGCCAGCAATTCGGACCTCGACCGAGCCGCGACGCGATACCAGGGCCACATTGTCTCCTCGCTTGATGAGACGCTGCACCACCAGATCGTTGTTCGACAGCAGGGCCCCGGCCTGCAGTGGACGCCGGGCGATGCGACCGATCGCCGCGTTGGGATCGGCCAGCACCGCACCGGCAATCCGGGCAGCATCACGCTGGGCAGTCGTGATATCGGCGGCGGTGAGGGTTTCTCCAGTGCCGATTCCACGGTTGAGCACCAGCACGGTCTGGTTGCGCCGCACCTTCACCGGTACGAACAGGCGCCAGCCGCCCGCATCCGGGCAACTGACCTCCACGGTGGTGTTGGCAGTGGGCTGCACCTGCAGCGCGCCGCCACACTTCGGCAGGCGCAGCGCATCGGCCACCTGGGCCTCACCCTCGCTGCCCGCCGGCAAGGTCGTCAGCGCTGCGGCGCGGATGCTGGCTACGGGCTGCCAGTCGGAGGCAGCCGCCCACGGCGAGGCCAGGGCAAGTGCAATGGCCAATAGAGATGTGACCCGGCGCATGGCGCCTCCTGTCGATGGGACCTGGCCCAGCTGCGTGCAAGGGGCGTGCCAGACACCGGGTCTCGGGATGGCGATGTGTAGAGTCGACTGTTAGTCGACTTTCGCGTCAGCCGACTTGCGCGCGAAGCGCGGGGTTTCCGGCGATCGGATCCAAGAGCAGTCGTCCAGAAGAGCAGTCGACTAACAGTCGACTCTACAAATGGGGTGTAGAACACGAAATGCGGTGTAGAGCACGGAATGGGGTGCAGAGTCGCACAAAGCGATGTGGAGCACGCGGGCGACAGAGCACCCTCAAGTTCCGCCACAGTGGCGCCGATACAGCAGCCATGTCCCATGACCTGCTCAACCGGATCGACCAGCGGACCCGTCTGGCCGGCCACAACCGCCTGGCGCTGCTGCTGTTCCGTCTCGGCGGACGTCAGCTTTTTGGCGTCAATGTCTTCAAGGTGCAGGAAGTCCTGCGGCGCCCGGAGCTGTTCCAGGTGCCCGGGCTGCCCAGCCAGTTCTCCGGCGTGGCCGACGTGCGCGGCCGCTCGGTGCCGGTGCTGGACCTCGGCCTGGCCATCGGCCATCCCGAGCGCGAGCCGGAGGCGGACACCTCGCCCGGCTACCTGGTCGTGACCGAGTTCAACCGCTCGATCCAGGGCTTCCTGGTCAGCGGTGTGGAGCGCATCGTCAACATCGCGGTGGAAGACATCCACCCGCCGCCGGAGCTGGGCGCCGAATCGAGCTACCTGACCGCCGTGACCCGCTTCCAGGGCGAGCTGATCCAGGTCATCGATGTCGAAAGCGTGCTGGCCGACATTGCCCAGGTGCGCGGCGAGGCGGTGCTCGACCCGGCGATGGCGATGCCCTCGGACGGCCCGCAGCTGCAGGTGCTGGTGGTGGATGACTCGCGCGTGGCCCGGCAGCAGATCCGCAGCGTGCTCGACCAGCTGGGCGTGGGTGCCACCCTGCTCTCCGACGGCAAGCAGGCGCTGGACCACCTGCTGCAGATCCACGCCTCGGGCGAGAACCCGGCCGAACGCTACGCCATGGTCATCTCGGACATCGAGATGCCGGCCATGGACGGCTATACGCTGACGACGGAAATCCGGCGCCATCCGGGCCTGGCCGGCCTGTATGTGCTGCTGCACACCTCGCTGTCGGGCGTATTCAACAATGCGATGGTCGAGCGCGTGGGCGCCAACGCCTTCGTCGCCAAGTACTCGCCGCACGAGCTGGCCGACTTCGTGCTGGACCGCCTGCGCAAGGTCGCGATGGCGGCGTAAGGCCGCCCCGGGGTCGGATCCCCGCAGGGGCTCTGACCCCGCGCCCTTCGCCTGCCCCATGGGGTCAGAGCCCCTGCGGGGATCTGACCCCTCCTTCGTTTGGCACACCCCTTGCAGCTTCCCGGGCAACGTTCCCGTGGGAGTGCACCGTGCGCAACCTGATTACCGACTACCTGGGCGTCCATGCCCAGGCCATGCCGTTGCGCGAACAGCGGATGAAGCTGATCGCCAGCAACCTCGGCAATGCCGACACTCCCGGCTACAAGGCCCAGGACCTGGACTTCGATGCCGCCCTGCGCCATGCCCAGGGGCAGGATGCCAATGGCCTGATGGCCACCACCCATGAGCAGCACTACGAAATCAGTAGTGGCCTGAACCCGTTCCAGATCGCGCGCGAAGGCGTGCAGCCCAGCCTGGACGGCAACACCGTCGATCCCGATGCCGAGCGTGCGGCCTATGGCCGTGCCGCGCTCGAGTACCGCGCTTCGCTCAGCTTCGTCGAGAGCAAGGTGCGTTCCATGTTGACCGCGATCACGGGGCAATAAGCCATGAGCAACCTGCCGATCTTCGATATCGCCGGCTCCGCGCTGCAGGCGCAGTCGGTGCGCATGAGCACCATCGCCTCCAACCTCTCCAACGCCGACACCGTCGCCGGCTCCGCCGACGCCGTGTACAAGCCGCTGGAGCCGATCTTCCAGGCCGTCACCAGCAAGAACGATCCGAACATCACCTCGGTGAAGGTGAAGGAGATCACCCAGAGCGATGCGGCGCCGATCAAACGCTATGAGCCCGGCCATCCGCTGGCCGACGCCGACGGCTACATCTACCAGCCCGACGTCGATCCGGTGGCGCAGATGGTCAACCTGATCTCGACCTCGCGCAATTACCAGGCCGGCGTGGAGATGCTGACCACCGCCAAGGAACTGGCCCTGGCCACCCTGACCATGGGCCGCTGAGGCCCGCAGTACCGGATACCGCCATGACCACCGCCGTCAACAACCAGACCAGCCAGGACGTCTACACCGCACTCGGTCTGAACGCCCCGAACAGCAACGCCACCAAGAAGAAGAACACGCTGGACCAGGCCGATTTCCTGCGCCTGATGACCGAACAGCTGCAGCACCAGGATCCGCTGAAGCCGATGGACAACACGCAGATGGTCGCGCAGATGGCGCAGATGTCCACCGTGCAGGGCATCACCGATCTGAACAAGACGGTGAAGGGTTTCCAGGAATCGATGGCCAGCGACCAGGTGCTGCGCGGTGCGGCGCTGGTTGGCCACCAGGTGCTGGTGCCGTCGGAAAAGCTGGTACTGGAAAAGGAAGGCAACGTTGAAGGCACGGTGGCCGCGCCTTCTGCCGGCATCATCACCGTCGACATCACCGATGCCACCGGCGCCAAGGTCACCTCGCTGAGCGTGGAAGCCAAGGCCGCCGGCGAGACCGCGTTCCAGTGGGACGGCAAGGATGCCAACGGCAAGCGCATGGAGCCGGGCAAGTACTCCATCGTCGCCAACCACGTCGACACCGCCGGCAAGAGCACCAAGTTGTCCACCTACGTGCAGGCGCCGGTGGAAAGCGTGACCGTCGGTTCCGACGGCCTGTACCTGAACCTCAAGGGCCTGGGCACGGCCCCGATCGACTACGTGCTCCGCGTCAGCTGAGCCGCACACCCCGTACTTACCAGGAGCATCCCATGGGCTTCAATGTCTCGCTGTCCGGCATCAATGCCGCCAATTCCGACCTGAGCGTCACTGCCAACAACGTCGCCAACGTCAACACCACCGGCTTCAAGGAATCGCGCGCCGAATTCGCCGACCTGTTCTCGGCCACCGGTTACGGGCTGTCGAAGAACGCCGTGGGTTCGGGCGTCCGCGTCTCCAACGTTGCCCAGCAGTTCAAGCAGGGCCACAACGAACAGACCGGCCGCAGCCTGGACATGGCCATTTCCGGTGAGGGCTTCTTCACCATGAACATGAACGGCACCCGCGTGTACTCGCGCGCCGGCAACTTCCAGACCGATGCATCGGGCTACGTGGTCAACCCGCAGGGCGCGCGCCTGCAGGTGTTCGCGCCGAATGCCGACGGCACCAACTTCGATGCCGGCCGCATGGTCGACCTGCAGCTGCTGACCACTGACAGCCCGCCGAAGCAGACCAGCGAAGTGAAGGTCGGCTTCACCCTGCCGGCCAACGCCAAGCAGCCGACCGTCACCACCTTCGACCCGACCGACTCCAACAGCTACAACCACTCCAGCGGCGGCATCACCGTGTACGACTCGCTGGGCGTGAGCCATATCCAGGTCTCGTATTTCGTGAAGGGTGCCAACCCGAACGAGTGGACCGTACGCAATTACGTGGACGGCCAGCCGGCCGGCGCACCGACCCCGGTCACCTTCGACAACAGTGGCAAGCTGGTCGCACCGGCCAGTGGCAAGGTCAGCCTCGGCACGTTCACCCCGACCACGGGCGCTGGCGTGCTGAACATGACGCTGGACATCAACGGCTCGACCCAGTACGGCGAGAAGTTCGCGCTGCGCAACACCCAGCAGGACGGCTATGCCGCCGGCAAGCTCAATGAGATCACCGTGTCGGAAACCGGCGTGGTCTACGCCCGCTATTCCAATGGCGCCGACAAGCCGCTGGGCCAGGTCGCGCTGACCACCTTCAACAACCCGCAGGGCCTGGAATCGAAGGGCAACAACCTGTGGGTGGATACCTTCAGCTCGGGCACGCCGCGCACCGGCATGCCGGACACCTCCAACCTCGGCAAGATCCAGGCCGGTTCGCTGGAAGCATCCACCGTCGACCTCACCGAGCAGCTGGTCAACATGATCACCGCGCAGCGCAACTTCCAGGCCAACGCGCAGATGATCACCACCCAGGACCAGATCACCCAGACCGTCATCAACATCCGTTGATGAACTGCTGACCCCGTCTCGGAACTTCCCGCATGGATAAAGCCCTCTACGTGGCGATGACCGGTGCCCGCGCCTCCCTGCAGGCGCAGGGTACGCTCAGCCACAACCTCGCCAACTCGGACACCCCTGGCTTCAAGGAAGCGCTGGCCAACACCGAAGCCTTCCCGATCAAGGGCCAGGGCTTTGCCTCGCGGGTGGATGCACTGCACGTCGACGCCGGCTTCAACCGCCGGCCCGGCGCGCAGCACATCACCGGCAAGCCGCTGGACCTGGCGCTGCAGACCGGCACCTGGCTGGCCGTGCAGTCCACCGATGGCACCGAGGCGTACACGCGCGGCGCCGCACTGTCGGTCACGCCGAATGGCCAGCTGGTGACCTCCAGCGGCCGCCCGGTGCTGGATGACAACAACAACCCGATCGCCATTCCGCCCTACCAGGCGATGGAGATCGGTGCCGACGGCACGATCTCGATCATTCCGCAGGGCGAAGGCCCGCAGACGATGGCGCAGGTCGGACGGATCAAGGTGGTGCAGGCGCCGGACGAGCGCCTGGAGCGCGGCCTGGATGGCCTGTTCCGCAACACCGACCCACGCCAGCCGTTCGCGCCGGCACAGGGCACGGCGGTGCACAGCGGCCAGCTGGAAGGCAGCAACGTGGACGCCGCTGGCGCGCTGGTGCAGATGATCCAGCTGCAGCGCCAGTACGAAATGCAGGTGCAGGTGATCAAGCACGGCGACGACAACGCGCGCAGCGCCAACAGCCTGCTGCGCCTGGGCAGCTGACGGAATTCCGGCGCCGCTTGAATGCGGCGCTGGCACACCGCTTGCACACCCTTTGACAAGGGCCGCACCGCGCGGCCGGCTCCACCAGACAGGACACCGAAGATGAACCAGGCATTGTGGATCGCGAAAACCGGACTGGATGCGCAGCAGATGCGCATGTCGGTGGTTTCCAACAACCTCGCCAACACCAACACCACCGGCTTCAAGCAGGACCGTGCCAGCTTCGAGGACCTGCTGTACCAGCAGGTGCGCCAACCCGGCGGCTCCTCCTCGGCACAGACACAGCTGCCGACCGGCCTGCAGCTGGGTACCGGCGTGCGCGTGGTCGCCACCGCCAAGAACTTCGAACAGGGTGGCCAGCAGCAGACCGGCCGCGCACTGGACGTGATGGTCAACGGCCGCGGCTTCTTCGAAGTGCAGATGCCCGATGGCAGCTCGGCCTATACCCGTGATGGCTCGTTCAAGATCAACCAGGACAGCGAGCTGGTCACCAACAGCGGCTACCCGGTGCAGCCGGGCATCCAGATTCCCGAAGGCGCGCAGTCGGTGACCATCGGTACCGACGGCACCATCAGCGTGAAGATGGCCGACGGCGCCGCCTCGGTGGAAGTGGGCGCGCTGACCCTGACCGATTTCGTCAATCCGGCCGGCCTGCAGGCACGCGGTGAAAACCTGTTCCTGGAGACCACCGCATCGGGGCCGGCGCAGAACGGCAACCCCGGCCTCAACGGCCTGGGCACCGTGGTGCAGGGCGCGCTGGAGGGCAGCAACGTCAACGTGGTGGAAGAGCTGGTGTCGATGATCGAAACCCAGCGCGCCTACGAAATGAACGCCAAGGCGATTTCCACCACCGATTCGATGCTCGGCTACCTCAACAACAAGCTCTGACCGGCCAACCCGGGAAACCGCCATGTCGCCCATTTCCAACTTCGCCCGCACTGCCCTCGCCTGCGCCGTGGCTGCCCTGCTCGGTGGCTGCGTGATTGCCGGCGATGTGCGCCCCTATCCGGCAATGGCACCGATCCAGCCGATCATGCCACCGCAGGCCGAACCGACCGCCGGCGCGATCTATGCGGCCGGTCCGACCCTGCAGTTGTATTCGGACCGTCGCGCACGCGATGTCGGTGACCTGCTGACCATCACCCTGCTGGAAAACACCACCGCGCAGACCAGTGCCAACACGGCCACCAACAAGGAATCCAACCTGAGCCTGGGCACGCCCTCCATCCTCGGCGCGCCGGTTACGCTGGGCGGCAAGGACATCCTGAGCGCGACGGCCAAGGGCGCGCGTGACTTCACCGGCAAGGGCAACAGCGCACAGAGCAACCGCCTGCAGGGCAACGTGACCGTGACCGTGGTGCAGCGCCTGCCCAACGGCAACCTGGTAGTGCAGGGGCAGAAGAACCTGCGCCTGAACCAGGGCGACGAACTGGTGCAGGTACAGGGCATCGTGCGCCCCGGCGACATCAGCGCGGACAACACCGTGCCCTCCAGCCGCGTGGCTGAAGCGCGCATCGTCTACGGCGGCCGCGGCCCTGTCGCGCAGTCCAACGCGATGGGCTGGTTGAGCCGCTTCTTCAACTCCGGCCTGACGCCGTTCTGAGTATGGCCATGAAAGCTCTCTTCTCTTCTACGTGGCAGCGACGCAATGAATCATGCCCCGAGTCGGCGCGGCCGGTCCTGGGCGCGTGGCGACGCGTTCTTTCAACCGGCGCACGTCAGTCATGGAGCGCGGCGTCGCTCTACGGATCATTCTTCCTTCTACTGGCAATGGCTGCGCCTGCCAGCGCCGAACGCATCAAGGACCTGGCCCAGGTCGGTGGCGTGCGTGGCAATGCGCTGGTGGGCTACGGCCTGGTGGTGGGCCTGGACGGCAGCGGCGACCGCACCAGCCAGGCGCCCTTCACCGTGCAGAGCCTGAAGAACCTGCTCGGCGAGCTGGGCGTGAATGTTCCGCCGAACGTCAATCCGCAGCTGAAGAACGTGGCGGCGGTGGCGATCCACGCTGAACTGCCGCCGTTCGCCAAGCCGGGCCAGCCGATCGACATCACCGTGTCCTCGATTGGCAACGCGGTGTCGCTGCGCGGCGGTTCGCTGCTGATGGCCCCGCTGCGGGGCGCCGATGGCCAGATCTATGCCATCGCCCAGGGCAACCTGATCGTGGGTGGCTTCGGCGCGCAGGGCAAGGACGGTTCGCGCGTCTCGGTGAACGTGCCCAGCGTCGGCCGCATCCCCAATGGCGCCACCGTGGAGCGTGCCCTGCCCGACCCGCTGGCCAATGGCGGCGAGATCACCTTGAACCTGCACAACAACGACTTCACGACCGTCTCGCGCATGGTCGCGGCGCTCAACAACGCGTTCGGCGAAGGTGCGGCACGCGCGGTCGATGGCGTGACCGTGGCGGTCACCGCACCGACCGATCCGGGCGCACGCATCGGCCTGCTGGCGCGCATCGAGAATCTGGAGCTGACCCCGGGCAGCGCCCCGGCCAAGGTAGTGGTCAATTCGCGTACCGGCACCGTGGTCATCGGCCAGCAGGTGCGGGTCGGGCCTGCCGCGATCTCGCACGGTTCGCTGACCGTGACGATCCAGGAAAACACCAATGTCAGCCAGCCCAACGCGCTGTCCGGCGGCCGTACCGTAGCCAGCCCGCAGTCGACCATCACCGCCACCAATGACGGCAGCCGCATGTTCAAGTTCAGCGGCGGCACCACCCTGGACGAGATCGTGCACGCGGTGAACGCGGTAGGCGCGGCACCGGGCGATCTCATTGCGATCCTGGAAGCCCTGAAGCAGGCCGGCGCCCTGAGTGCCGAGCTCGAGGTGATCTGACATGCGCATCAATCCCGCATTCGATCTGCACCCGGCGCAACAGAACGATCCGGCCAAGATCGACAAGGTCGCGCGACAGCTGGAAGGCCAGTTCGCGCAGATGCTGGTCAAGAGCATGCGTGACGCCAGCTTCGGCGACTCGCTGTTCCCCGGCGAGAACAAGATGTTCCGCGACATGTACGACCAGAAGATCGCCGAGGCGATGACCCGCGGCAAGGGCCTGGGCCTGTCCGGCATGATCAGCCGGCAGCTGTCCGGCCAGGCCGCCGATGGCCCGGCGCTGGATACCCGCGTGGACCCGGCCAAAGCCAGTCGTGCCTATCAGCTCAATGCACCGGCCAAGCCCGCGCCGTCGCTGCCGCTGGAAGACGGCAGCCAGGCGGTGCGCCTGCTGCAGCGGATGGCGGCCGGCGCCCAGTCGGGCGCACACGCGGCGGTTGCGCCGATGGAACAGGCGCTGGACCTGATCGCAGGGCGCGAAAGCAGCAGCATGCACCGCTCGCTGGGCACCGAAGATCCGTACATCGGCAGCCTGCAGGGCGAGGACTGGGCCGCCAACAGCGATCAGTGGTCGGCCACCGCCAGCAACCGCGGCACGGCCATCAGCCCGGCCGATGCGATGGCTACCCGCACCGCCGTCGCCCAGCTGGGCGAGCACACCCCGGAAGGCTTCGTCGCCAGCATCTGGCAGCACGCGCAGCGTGCGGCCAAGGAGCTGGGCGTGGATGCCCGCGCCCTGGTCGCCCAGGCAGCGCTGGAGACCGGCTGGGGCAAGCGCCACATCAAGCATGCCGACGGCAGCACCTCGCACAACCTGTTCGGCATCAAGGCCAATGGCTGGAACGGCCAGCGCGCCGTGGCCGGCACCCACGAGTATGTCGATGGCGTGCGCCGCAACGAGACCGCCAGCTTCCGCGCCTACAGTTCGCCGGCCGAGAGCTTTGCCGACTACGTGCGCCTGCTGAAGACCAGCCCGCGCTACCAGCAGGCCCTGCAGGCCGGCACCGATGTACAGGGCTTCGCCAGTGGCCTGCAGCGCGCCGGCTATGCCACCGACCCGCGCTACGCGGCCAAGATCGCCGCGATCGCCGGCGGACCGACCATCGAGCGTGCCGTCAGCGCCGTGGCAGACGCCGGCTCGCGGCTTGGCCAGACCTTCGCCAGCACCGCAACCGCGGCGCTGGGTATCACCCGTCGTTGAGGAACCCCATGTCCAGCGTACTTTCCACCGGTACCGGTGCCCTGCTCGCCTTCCAGCGTGCGTTGGCGACCACCAGCCACAACGTGGCCAACCTCAATACCCCGGGCTACAGCCGGCAGAAGGTCAACTTCGCCACGGCTGATCCCCAGAACTACGGCTATGGCACGGTCGGCAACGGCACCCGCATCACCGACATCCGCCGCACCGCCGACCAGCTGGCGATCTCGCGCCTGCTCGACAGCAGCGGCGAGCTGGCGCGCCTGAAGCAGCTCTCCGGCATGGCCGACCGGGTCAATTCGCTGTTCTCCGACGCGGCAACCAACGTGTCCGGCGTCTGGTCGAAGTTCTTCGATTCGGTCAGCGGCCTGTCTTCCAATGCCGCCGGCACCGCCGACCGCCAGAACATGCTGGACGGTGGCAAGGCGCTGGCCAACCGCTTCGTGCAGCTCAACACGCACCTGAACAACCTCAACAGCGAGGTCAACAACGGCCTGCTGGCCGGCGCCACCGAGGTCAACCGGTTGGCGCAGGAGATCGCGCAGATCAACGGTGCGATCGGCACCAACATCGCTACCGCCGCACCGGACCTGCTCGATCGCCGCGACCAGCTGATCACCCAGCTGATCGGCTACACCGGTGGCACCGCAGTGATCCAGGACGGCGGCATCATGAATGTCTATACCGCCGGCGGGAACGCGCTGGTGGTGGGCACCACGGCAACCAAGGTCACCACCGTTGCCGACCCGTACCAGCCGGAGCGGCTGCAGCTGGCGCTGGAAACGCAGGGCAACACCATCCGGCTCGACCCGAAGGCGGTCGGTGGCCAGATCGGCGGCCTGCTTGAATTCCGCGACACCGTGCTGACGCCGGCCCAGGCCGAACTGGGCAAGCTGGCGGTAGGCCTGGCCGAGAGCTTCAACCAGGTGCATCACCAGGGCGTGGACCTGTATGGCCAGCTGGGGGGTGACTTCTTCAATATCGGCAACCCGCGCGTCACCGCCAACAATGCCAACACCGGTACCGCAAGCCTCAGCGCCGCTTACGGCGACCTCGGCAAGCTGGACGCGCAGAACGTGGTGCTGCAGTTCGATGGCACCAACTGGAAGGCCAGCCGTGCCGACACCGGCGCCAACGTTCCGCTGACCGGCACCGGCACGGCCGCCGATCCACTGGTGATCAACGGCGTCAAGCTGGTGGTCGGCGGTACCCCGGCAGCCAACGACCGCTTCCTGCTGCAGCCGACCGCAGGCGTGGCTGGCAGCATGGAAGTGGCGATCACCGACCCCTCGCGCATCGCCGCCGCGGCGGCGGTAAAGGGCGCGGCGGCGACGTCCAACACCGGCACCGGCAAGCTGAGCGGTGTCACCGTCAGCGATTCGACCAACGCCAACCTGCGCAATCCGGCCGCGATCGTGTTCACCTCGGCCACCACCTACACCATCGATGGTGGCCCGCCGCAGACCTACACGCCCGGCCAGACCATCAGCGCCAATGGCTGGAGCTTCGTGCTGGACGGCGCGCCGAAGGTCGGCGACACCTTCAACATCACCCCGACCCCGGCGGGCTCTTCGGACAACAGCAACGCCTCCAGGCTGTCCAAGGTGGAGAGCGCCAAGGCGTTCAACAGCGGCACGGTCACCCTCAACGGCGCCCTGGGCGGCCTGACCACCCAGGTCGGTGCAGCCGCCCGCTCGGCCGAGTATTCGCTGGAAGCACAGCTGGTGATCAACGACAAGGCGCAGGAAGCGCGCGATGAAGTGTCCGGCGTCAACCTGGACGAGGAAGCGGCCGACATGCTGCGCCTGCAGCAGGCCTACCAGGCCGCGTCGCAGCTGATCTCCACCGCCGACAGCATGTTCCAGACCATCCTGGGAGCCGTCCGTCGATGAGCAGCCGTATCTCCACCAGCATGATGTTCAACCAGTCCGTGTCGCTGATGATGGCCAAGCAGGCCAAGCTCAGCCACCTGGAGCAGCAGATCGCCACCGGCAGCAAGATCGTCAGCGCCAAGGACGATCCGGTCGCCGCCGGTGCGGCCGTGGGGCTTGACCGCAGCCTGGCCGCACTGGACCGGATGAAACTCAATGCCGGCAACGTGCAGAACCGGCTGGGCGTGCAGGAAAACACCCTGGCCCAGGTCAACGACCTGATGGCACGCGTCAACGACCTGACCATCCAGGCCAGCAATCCCGCTCTGGGCGCCGCCGACAAGAAAACGCTGATCACCGAATTGAACCAGATCCGCGAGGGCCTGCTGTCGCTGGCCAACGCCGACGACGGCACCGGCCGCTACGTGTTCGGCGGCACCAACGATGGCGATCCGCCGTTCGCCAAGATCAATGGCAAGGTGGTCTACCGTGGCGACCAGACCCAGCGCCAGATTGAAGTCGGCCCCGACACCTATGTGCGGGATGCCCTGCCGGGCAGTGAGATCTTCATGCGCATTCCTACCGGCGACGGCTTCGTCGATGGTGGCGCCGCGGCCGGCAATACCGGCAACGGCGTGCTGACCAACATCACCCGCGATGGCAGCGACAGCTGGAACGGCCAGTCCTTCAGCATCCGCTTCACCGCCGCCGACCAGTACCAGGTACTGGACGGCGCTGGCAACGTGACCGGCACCGGCACGTTCAAGGCCGGTGACAACGTGGAAGTCAACGGTGTACGCCTGCAGATCACCGGCGCACCTGCTGCCGGTGACAGCTTCAACGTGAAGCCGGCAACCAGCCGCGACATCTTCGACACCATGGACAAGCTGATTGCCGCGCTTGATGCCGACACCGGCACCACCGCGAAGATGAGCGCGCAGCAGAACGAACTGCAGAGCGCCCTGCGCGATGTGGCCCGTGCGTCGGAACGGATGATCGATTCGCGCGCGGCCGGCGGTGCGCAGCTGAAGGCACTGGACAATGCCGCCGACATGCGCGAAGCCAACAGCGTGACCCTGAAGACCACGCTGTCGCAGATGCGCGACCTGGACTACGCCGATGCGCTGAGCCAATACCAGCTGCAGAGCACCGCACTGCAGGCGGCACAGACGATCTTCTCGCAGATGCAGTCGATGTCGTTGTTCAACAAGATCCGCTGACGCTTCGCAAGCGTCACCCCCTGAAGGCCGCGATGCCCTGCATCGCGGCCTTTTTCGTTCCTGCGTGCCCGTTCCGTCGCGCTCGCCGGGCGTGGCCAGGCGCTACCGGAAAGGTGCTCCTGCGCATTTTGCGTGATTGCCCATCAAGCCCGGCCCTGCCCCGCCGATACCTTCATCAGCGCTGGTTGGGCATGCCCAACCGCCCCTTCCGGGGTCGCCTTCACGCCCGACCAGGGCTGAAAAACCCCGGAAAAACAGCCTCCGGCACCGGATTTCAGCTTCGACGGAATTCACGGCTAAAGGTTGTTGACAAAGCGCCGTTATTCATTTGGCAACAGCGAAGCACACAGCCACACAAAAAAACAGGCGGCGCTTCGTTTCATTCACCAACGGGTTCCATATAAGAGGAGACGACCCCATGGCACAGGTAATCAACACCAATACGATGTCGCTCAACGCTCAGCGCAACCTGAGCACCAGCGGCAGCTCGCTCGCTACCACCATCCAGCGCCTCTCGTCCGGCCTGCGCATCAACAGCGCGAAGGACGACGCCGCCGGCCTGGCCATCAGCGAGCGCTTCACCACCCAGATCCGCGGTCTGGACGTGGCCATCCGCAACGCCAACGACGGTATCTCGCTGGCCCAGGTCGCCGAGGGTTCGCTGAGCGAAGTCGGCAACAACCTGCAGCGCATCCGTGAACTGGCCGTGCAGTCCTCCAACGCCACCAACTCGGCCAGCGACCGCAAGGCCCTGCAGGCTGAAGTGACCCAGCTGGTCTCGGAAGTCGACCGCGTGGCCAAGCAGGCCGATTTCAACGGCACCAAGCTGCTGGACGGCTCCTTCACCAGCCAGCTGTTCCAGGTCGGCGCCAACGCCGGCCAGGCGATCGCCATCAACAGCGTGGTCAACGCCAAGGCCGATTCGCTGGGCGCGGCGACCTTCGCCAACGGCTACACCGGCACCAGCCTGGCCGCGGCCGACAAGGCCACCGCCGACACCACCTACTCCGGCCTGCAGATCTCGGTGACCCCGCCGGGCGGCACCGCCACCACGGTCACCATCAACGACTTCACCGTGAAGGCGGGTGAATCGATCACCTCGGCCACCTCTGCCGCGATCAACAACAAGCTGGGCGAAACCGGCGTCATGGCCTCGGTCAATGCCGGTGTGATCAGCCTGGCCTCGGTCAAGGACGGCCAGACCTTCACCTTGGGCGTCAGTGCCGCAACCCCGCCGGCCGGCGCCACCGCCGCGACCATCGCCGGCCTGGGCCTGACTGAAACCAGCACCAACGGCGGCCTGCTGACCGGCGCCACGGCCAACTTCGTCAAGGACCTGAACGTCACCACGGCCGAAGGCGCGCAGAAGGCGCTGTCGATCGTCGACAAGGCCCTCGAATCGGTCAACAGCGTGCGCGCCGACCTTGGCGCGATCCAGAACCGCTTCACCTCGGTGGTGGCCAACCTGCAGACCTCCTCGGAGAACCTGTCGGCCTCGCGCAGCCGCATCCGCGATACCGACTTCGCCAAGGAAACCGCCGAACTGACCCGCACCCAGATCCTGCAGCAGGCCGGTACGGCCATGCTGGCCCAGGCCAACCAGGTACCGCAGAACGTGCTCAGCCTGTTGCAGCGCTGACATGAGCCGCCCCCGGGGCACGTCGGGGGCGTCTAACCCAACTCACGTGCAACCGCTCAAGGACCTCTCCTCATGGCACAAGTCATCAACACCAATACGATGTCGTTGAATGCTCAGCGTAACCTGAGCACCAGCGGCAGCTCGCTGGCCACCACCATCCAGCGCCTGTCCTCCGGTTCGCGCATCAACAGCGCCAAGGACGACGCCGCCGGCCTGGCGATCTCCGAGCGCTTCGGCACGCAGATCCGCGGCACCGACGTCGCCATCCGCAATGCCAACGACGGTATCTCGCTGGCCCAGGTCGCCGAAGGCTCGCTGACCGAAATCGGCAACAACCTGCAGCGCGTCCGCGAG